>JANWZG010000228.1 GCA_025054735.1 Cyanobacteriota bacterium
TTATCAATGTCGTCAAGCAGCAGGATGCCTCTTTAGCCCCCATCACCTACGATCGTCTACAGCGACTAACAGGCTATTCTCTAGAGCAAGTGCAAGTGGCTATCCAAAGCTTGATGGACAAGAAACTGCTGCGCAACCTATCTACTCCTCGTCGCTTAATCTAAGTGGCTAGCATCCGGAGAAGTGGATTGTCCAGAGAAACAGGGTAATTAAGTTCATCATCTTGGATGAGCCACGAACGGCTAGAATCCCTGTTGATGCTGGTGAAGCAACTGCTGCAAGGTATTGGCTGAGGGGAATGATTAGTAAGATTCTCTAGAATGGTTGGGTGGTTTGTGTAGACAGGACTTTTATAATTGTGCAGTTTTTCTGCTCAGGATTGATATCAAGATTTAGAAACTGCTCTAAAATGCAAGTGCAGTCTTCTTCACATTTTGCCATGCCTACCCCATCAGTAACCCCCGAATCTTCCCTTTTTCAGTTTCCAACCGAACATCTCAGCTCAATGCTGACTATGCGAGACTGGGCTAAAGCTACCCTAGAGGAAGAACGACAGCATCACCTTGAGCTGACAGCAGAGTTAGAGAAGTGTCAGACTAAAATTGCCTGGTTAGAGCAGGTGTTGGCTACGACCGAGAAAATCCTACCAGATGCTTCGTCATCAGGGCAGTCTAGAGATTTGAATGCTACCCTAGCGGCTTCTACATCCTCTCAGAAGAGTCTTAGCCAGAAGGTGCCACAGGCAGCTAAGTCGATCGCAAAATCACCAACTACAAAACCATCCACGAGTAAGGTAACGAAGTACGTTCCATCACCCCAACCCAAGGCAAAATCAGCTCAGTCATCAGTCAAGAAGCAGAGTAAGAAAACTACTAGTGCTGATAAACGATCACCTGTGACCGTAGTGCGAAAGTTTTCTATCAAGAATGTTCCATTTCTACCTCCCTACAAAGGACAGCCCAGTGTAGTCAAGGCTATTAAGGCATTTTTGGATGATCATCCTAATGAAGCCATGGATATTGACCAGATTATTGAAGGGTTGTTTGGCAAGGTACCTGCAAATATTCAGGAGCAAGTACGGCATCGGGTGACTACGGATCTGTCTAAGGGTAAAAATACTCTGTGGCAATCTGTACCAGGACGGCGTGGATACTATCAAACCTTGTCGAAATAGGCGATCGCTAAACCATCACCAGCAACTAGGCTAGTGATTTGCAGCCTGAATCTGAGACATCAGCAGGAGGGGTTGTCTAGTAAGTCAGCCAGAGAACCCTCAGGTACTAGAGTGGTAAAGCAGTTGTATGTAGGGAATTACCAAGGGGATATGGCTATGACTAGGGCAGCTATCTCTAGACCCATAGGTAAGGTGTTACGGTTGATGCTGGTCAGCTTGCTGGGGTTTACCCTGATCTGGACACCAGTATTGATACCATCGGTATTGACCCTAGCCCATCAAGTTCCAGATTCTCGGCTGAGGGTCAGTGGGTTAACCCCTGATGACATTACCGCTGATGACAATATGGAGCCATGGTTGGTGGCTACTGGCAGGGGTGTTGGAGCTAGCCTTTTACAGAAGGGGATTGTTGCTTACGAAGCAGGACAATATCCCCAAGCGATCGACCTGTGGAATCAAGCCCTGCAACAGTTTCAAGCTAGCAATGAAGTGTTGAACCAAGCCTTGGTGCAAAGTAACCTATCCTTGGCCTACCAGCGGCTAGGAATGTGGATTCAAGCTGAGCGGGCGATCGTCACTAGTCTTGACCTGCTGAAAACGCAACCCACGGGCATTAGCGGTGTCAACTATCACCAAGCACTGGCTATGGTGTGGAACACCCAGGGACGGCAACAGTGGGTTTCTGGCCAGCCCCAGGCAGCACTGGAGTCGTGGTACAAGGCGAGTCAATATTACCAGCAAGCTAACTACACTCCAGGCTTAGTAGGCAGCCAAATTAACCAGGCTAGGGCGCTGCAATCCATGGGGTTGGGCATTGCCGCAGAAAAGACTCTAGGACAGGTGAAACAAACCTTAAATCAGGCTCAGTTGCCTAGTTCAGTGAGGGCGATCGGCCTGCGTAATTTAGGGGTTGTGCTTCGCCAGATTGGCTTATTAACTGACTCTGCTGATGTGCTTAGGGATAGCTTGACGTTAGCTCAGACTTCAACGGCTGACTGGGGAGCTACCCTGCTAGAGTTGGGGAATACGATGCGGGCGTTGGGCGATCGAGCAGCGGCGATCAGTCGATTGGTAGATGCCAGGAATTTTCGTGAACACGCTATTCGCTACTATCAACAAACGGCCCAACTCTCTGCCAGTCCGGCCATGACTGTCAATGCTCAGCTCAACCATCTGAGCCTATTAGTGGATCTGCAACGCTGGTTCGCTGACCTCCAAAGCGACATCCGGCTCAACAAGAATCCTAGAAATCCAGCCCATGACATCCAAGCCTGGGTGAGACAAGCCACAGAGCAACGCCGAGTCGCTAGCCTCGTGACCGATGTTCAAACTGGCCTCGATCGCCTCCCTACTGGACGTAACAGCCTCTATGCCAGGCTAAATCTAGCCCAAAGCCAGATGCAGTTAGAGGCAGCAGGGAGCAGGGTGAAGGGTGGTAAGATGGTCGCGATCGCCCAACAGATTAGCAAAGCCGTGCAGCAGGCTAGGGACTTGCAAGATCGACGGGCGGAGTCTTATGCTACGGGACAATTGGGCGCTCTATATGAGCAAGTGGGGCAATACCAAGATGCTCAATCTCTGACCCAGCAAGCCCTATTGCTAACAGAGAGCATTCAAGCTCCGGAAATTCGCTACCGTTGGGAGTGGCAGCTAGGACGATTACAAAAAGCCCAAGGGAATGTGTCAAGGGCGATCGAACACTATCAAGCAGCCGTAAACACCCTAGAATCTGTTCGCAGCGACCTACTGTATATCAATGCTGATGTGCAATTCTCCTTCCGAGACAGCGTGGAACCCGTCTATCGGGGCTTAGTTGATGTGTTGCTACAACCCCAAGGGAATAACCCACCGAGTCAAGCCAACCTCAGGCGAGCTATCCAAGAAGTGGACAATCTGCAACTGAGTGAGTTAGAGAACTTTATGGGCTGCGACTTAGGGTCAGCCGTTGCTGTGACAGATGTGAATGCTGATCCCGCTGCTGCTACCCTCTATCCTTTGTTGCTGGACGATCGCCTTGCTGTTATCCTCAAGCTACCAGGTCAAGAACAGTTGACAATTCACCAAACCCCAGTGTCTCGTCAGACCGTTGAAGATACCCTAAATCGTCTCTATCAAAACCTATCGGTGCCTGGCAATAGTCCTGTGCCAGAAGCAATACAAGTCTATCAATGGTTGATTCAACCGATTGCTGAGCAGCTTGCCCAAGCTAAGGCAGTAAATACCTTGGTGTTTGTGGCTGATGGTTTGTTGCGTAAAATCCCCATGGCAGTTTTGTATGATGGCGATCGCTATCTAATTGAACGGTATGCTGTGGCCCTAGCTCCTCGCTTAGAATTATTCAGCCCTAGACCTCGGTTAACCACTCCAGTAGTGTTTACAGGTGGTGTCGAACAAGCAAAAATTGTTGACCCAGGGAAATTTCCCCCCATCGAGCTTCTCCACCAAGAACTAGACGGCATTGCTGCATACACAAACATTCGAGAATCTTTACGAGACCAAAACTTCACCCTCCAGAATCTAGAAACCCAGCTAGCCCAGGGTGGTTTTTCCGTTGTGCACCTCAAAACCCATGGTCAATTTAGCTCTGATCCAGCCGAAACCTTTATCATTGCCTACGATCGACTAATCAATACCAGAGATTTAGGCCAGCTAATTCAAACCAGTGTTGAGGGCATCGGCGATACGATCGACCTGCTGGTGTTGAGTGCCTGCTATGGGGCAAAAGGCGACAACCGAGCTGTATTAGGCTTAACTGGCATTGCTCTGCAATCGGGTGCCCGCAGCGCCCTTGCCACCCTCTGGGAGGCCCAAGATGTCTCCAATACTAGCCTGATGATCCGCTTTTACCAGTCGTTACTCAAACCGAATACCAGCAAAGCTCAGGCACTACAACAAGCCCAACTCTCCCTCATGCAAGACGAGGGCTATGCTAATCCTTACTACTGGGCTACCTATGTGCTAGTGGGCAATTGGCTATAAATGACCGTTATTGCGTTATGGAATTAGGGTGTAGTTACCGTCGAAAGAATAACCGAGCCGACGATCGGCTTATCAGCCAACTCTGGGAAGCCTAGTTCCTTGAGCAAGGTTGTCCACTGTTGACGCAGAGATGCATCCCTTGGGGATTTTTGCAGTCGGGTTGCTAGGTCATCCACCTTGTCATACCAAAGAGCCGGAATCGCATCTTGACCTTGATTCTGTGGTGGCGGAGGTTGAGTCACATAAATTACCCAGCCATTGATGGTTTGGTCGGGACGATCGCTGGTGTTGGCTACACAGGTCAAGCTCAAAAACCACTGATAGTATTGATTTGCCTCGAAGTTGTCTAGCTGGGCTGGGAGGGTAATCTTCACAAAACCCGGAGTAGGGGGCAGAGTAAAGCCAGTTTTGTAAACAGTCGTGGTTCCTCTACGGCTTAGGAGCGAAAATTCACCAGCACTAACCTCTGAAGCGGCATAGGGAACATAGATCCAGAAGCTAGTCTCTTTTGTTAGCGTAGCTCCGTGAACATCCCCAGGCATGATAGCCGTAAGTTGAATTGGAGTTCTAGGACATTGGTTACCACCACTCAACCCACCGCCAGGCCGTGGCCGACCCGCAGGTGGACGCTTGCGCGACTTTGGTGAGCCTCCCAGACTCTCAGAAGAGTTAGCTGATAGTCTACTATCTAGTGTTGCGGCCTCCGCAGTAGTTTGATCTAGATTTAGGGAGGATCCGGAGATTATGCTGGGGATGGGTAGTAGGCATATGATCGCGAGGCTAGCAAATAGAGATTGATGCAACATAGTTAGGAGATTTACTTACGGCTGGGAATATAGACAACGCTGTAGGCCACGAAAGTGCCTATTGTCAACAGAAGGGCTAACGTTGAAGGTACAAAGGGCATCCACCCGCCCTGTATCAAGCTTCTGAGACAGAGGTAGTGTAGAACTACAATCGTGATGCCGCTGGTGGCTATCAGCTTCCATCCTGGTTTTAAGCACCAAGATAGGATGCTACCTACTGTAGCCCATGCCAATACCCAAAGGGTATCTCCCCACTGTAACCACTGCCACTGGGGCAATGCCCAGATTAAGGGACGCTGATCTAATGCTGCACTCAAGAGCTGACTCACCATGTGAGCATGAACATACACGCCTGGCATATAGCCATAGGGGGTTGCAAACTCATCTTGATACTCCGCAGTTACCCCAATCAGCACTACCCGATCGGTTACAAGCTCGGCACCAACCTGACCAGACAACACCTGATGCAGCGTCACGAACTGAGCTAGGTTTTGTGTGGATGGCTTGCCTACAATTGCTCGATAATTGAGGAGAATTTGTTGACCGGGCCAATTCCATCCTTGGTAAGCAGCAAAGTAAGGCTGTAGTGGCTGTAAGGTAGCGAATCCCAATTGCTGAGGATTGGTTGCATAGGGTTGATGATGCTGGTGAATTGATACCCCTTCATGGTGCAAGTAGCGGTGGACAAGTTGCCAGCTAAAACTGAAGGGTGTCATACAATTGGGATTCGGTTTCTCTAGGGATTTGGGGTCATGGAATAAAAACTGCCGTCTGACAATTTCTCGACCACTAAACCAGTCTGGTTCAATGTCGCTGAAGCCAACTTGAGAGGTCAACTGCTCGGCAGAGAATTCTGGGGGAGAATGATACTGGTTTGTGGAACTGCTGACTGCACAAACGATAAAGAGGTTAGGATTTTCCCTAAACCGACGCAAAAACGCAGAACGCCCCTCCCCCTTGGGCTGGCTGCGATGCAGATCTACCCCGATCACCCGTGGTCTGTGGGCAGCTATCGTGGTTAGCACCTCAGCTAACACCTGATCAGATAGGGGATAGTTGTATCGATTAATATCATCTTCCGTAATGCCTACTACTAAAAGTCGATGGTCAATTGCCTCCACAGGGCGCTGCCTCATGAGATGGTCATAGGCAAGTAACTCTGGAGCTTGTAGGAAGCCTAACCATCGTATAACCATCACGGCTAGGGTCATGGCTGCTCCCACAGCTAAACTGGCCGGTAAACCTAGTGGGGGACGGGTTAGTCTATGCAGTTGGCGTAGAGGCTGGGGAGGACGATCGCCCCAGAGCAATTCATACACAGGTTCTTGCCCAATGCCCTTGAGGTCGATCA
>JANWZG010000229.1 GCA_025054735.1 Cyanobacteriota bacterium
CGTAACCTTGCGAGCAGCCCAACGTAGTTTTCTTGAATGCGGTGCGTGTGACCATTACTGGAGTGATTTAGTTCGTTGCCCAACCTCAGAAGATGAGCGAATACCAAACTGGGTTCCCCTTGATGTTCTTGCAGAAAGAGATAGGCTCATACTTATGGAACTGATTACCAAAGCATTCGACGGAGTTAGTCGTGAAGACGGAATTACTCTCCACGAAGCGAGGGCAATTGATGATTGGGGTGATGAAGAAGAGCGTGCTGCGGCTCGAGCACTAGACACAGACCAGCGCTGGCAAGATGTACCAACCGAGTGGATTAATCAATTGTGGGATGCATTTTGCTGTCTGGATGGCAAGGGATGGCGGTATTATCTGCCTGTCTGGATGCTCCATGCACTTAGGTGTCCAGACAGTACAAGTGCTGGTGATTCGGTTATATACAGTTGCCTTCTGCCAGAAGAACCTGAGTCTAGAGAGCGGGTACTATCTCGCTTCAACATGCTCACCCTAGAGCAGTCAAGGGCCGTTTGCCGATTCCTGTGGTTTAGTGCTGCCTATGGAGAGTTTGACGAACGGGCAGCTCGGAGAGCATTTGATGGGTACTGGGGTAGGTTCTGTGCTTAGGGGGAGTGTGACATAAGGTTGACATGTAGTAGCTTTGCTGAGGCCACCAGCTCGATCGTAACGTCTCTAATAGATGAGTAACCAGCACTGATAGGGAAGGTGGGGGAAACAATACTATGCGTTGACTTCGCTAGCGATCGCCCTATCCAACACTTAGTCCGCTGTACAGCCACGCATAACATAAACAATTTCCAGACTCAGCAAGTGACATTGAGGTGCTTGAGGGCATAGGTCTTGCTTCCCGTCGGCTTGGTTGGCTAGAAGATTACGCTGTTGGAATAGTTGTTCTCGCTAGAACTGGTTTACAATGCACAGTGCTATAAGATTCTTCAGTACCCTAAACTCAACAACTACATATTAAGAATTAAATGAAAGTTGGGCTGTGCTAAGTGAGATTTGTAATAATTGAATTGAGCATGAAAGTTCCCCGCTGGCAGATTATGGGAGCAATGGCTGTTTAGACATAAGGTTAAGTAGTGCAGCTCAAAGGTCAGATGTGAGACCATAGTTGTCATGCAGCTCCCAAATTACCTCATACTTACTTGATGCTTTTGTTAGGAACGCTTCATGCCTGATGATTGCTGATTTGATTTAGACGGGAGGCTGATATTATGGATCTAGGTAAAGTTTTTTCTGATCTAAGGCAGTATTTTTCAGAGGCTGTTGCTCGTATTTTTAGTCCTCGAGATGATGAGTTTCCTGCTACGGGTGTGCAGCCGTTTGAGGGTGATATTCGCAAGCATTCCCAATCACTAGACTAAACGGCAAGGTATCTGAAATTTCAGTCATCACGGTAGAGAGCTTGAACCTATAGTGGTTCAGGCTCTTTTTACTGGGTTTGTATTTGTAGGGGAGTTGTAGTGAATCAACTATATATTGGACAATAAAGCTGCAATGGTCTGAGATGGTTCTACCGCGGCAGACTAGCAGCAGGCTAGTAAAAGTGATTGGCAATGGCTTGTTGTCAGTGCTGATGTGATGAATGTCAATTTTTTCCCCGAAGTCAATGGGTATATTGCTAACGGCTGAACTTTTGTCACATTTTCAACGCTGTAGTCGGCGAGCATTTTTAGACTTTTATGGGGATGCTAGTCAGCAAGAACCACCTAGTGACTATTTGTTAAAGTTGCTGCGAGACAGTGCAAATCATCGGCAACGGGTGTTGGCAACTCGATCGGGACAACAACCTCACTATCCACTCGGTGATTGGGCAGCGGGTGCTAGTTTGACCTACCAGATGATGCAGGAAGGTGTTGAGTGCATTCAGCAAGGGGTGTTGATGGCTCAATATTCTGAAGCAGTGACGTTGCTGAGCTGCCCCGATTTGTTAATTAAACAACCAGGATCATCAAAACTTGGAGATTGGTGCTACGTCCCGATCGCAGTCAAGTTAGGCAAGCGCCCCAAGTTGGAATATCAAGTGAGTGTAGTATTTGACGCTTATGTGTTGTCTACAGTGCAAGTGGCTAGTCTAGATCAAGCATGGTTGATGTTACGGGAGCGCGGGCTATGTAGCGTTGATGTGTTGTCAGTGCTGCCTCAGATGCAAGATGTGCTTACAAACTGTGTACAAACCTTAACATCATCCCAAGCACCAGATGTATTCATTGCCCGTAATCGCTGTAATCTGTGTCCCTGGTTTAATCACTGCTACACAATCGCGCAAGAGCAACAACACCTATCCCTAGTTGCTGGCATCACTCCGCATCGTTATAGCATTTTGCAAGCCCTAGACTTGACAACTGTAGAAGCACTTGCCCATACACCTCCATCAGTACTGGAGCCATTAGCAGGGTTTGGCAAGGACGTAGCCGAGAAACTGGTATTGCAGGCGCGTTCGAACTTAACTCAACAGGCATTGCTACGATCAGTAATCCCTCCCGATATGGCTACTGATATACCAACTTGTAAGGTTGAGCTTTATTTCGACATTGAAGCAGATCCGGATATGACTCTGGATTATTTGCTGGGGGTGTTAGTTGTGAATCATGAAACACAGTGTGAGCAGTTTCATAGCTTTTTGGCAGAAACACCTGAGGCTGAATATCAAATCTGGACAATGTTTGTTGACTTAGTGGAGCAATATCCTGATGCACCGATTTTTCACTTTTGTCCCTATGAAACCCATACGATTAAGCGGCTAGCAGCGCTCTATGATACTCCGCCTGCTGTAGTGAAGCGAACTATTGATCGTTGCGTAGATTTACATGAGCAGGTCACTCGTAGGGTAATTTTGCCCATCGAAAGCTATGCACTAAAAAATATTGCCCGCTGGTTAGGATTTAACTGGCGAGATCCAAATGCCACTGGTGCTCAAGCTGTATGTTGGTATACGCAATGGCTGGAGACTGGCGATCGAGCCTATCTAGAGGCGATCGTCACCTACAATGAAGATGACTGTCGTGCCATGTATTACTTGAAAAATTGGTTGGTCAGTTTCTTTGCCCAAGCTACGCAGATTACACCACAAAATCTGCAAAATCCATTGCTAAGGGTTTAAGGAAGAAATATTGGTCGAAATGCCAGCAAGAGAGCACTAGTGATGGCTAGAAATAAGATACCCATTAGTCCGGCTAGGGGTTTGTTGCCAAATCCAAGTATCCAAGGCGATGTTGTGTTGTTATAGGCAATCACTTGGGCAGTATCCAATGTGGCCATGCTCCAGATCCAACCTGCATGTAGTCCCCAAGCTAATCCTAGGTGACCATAATCAACAACCTTTGCCAGAGTTAAGACCATTCCCATCAGCCATAAGCCAGGCAACTGAGGTAGGTTGTCGGCTCCCTCCCAGACCAAGTGCAAGACAGCAAAAATTAAGCTGACGATCGCACCTGCTATCCACAGGGAATAGTTTTGCTGAAATCGAGCTTGGAACAGACCACGAAACATGGCTTCCTCAGTAGCGCTGACCCCAAGCCCTAGTACCAAGATAGGCAAGCAAGCTGTTAATACCTGGTGATTCCAATGCCAACTTATCCAGCCAACACTGGCTTCTACCCAAAACAGGGTTAGAACGCCAACCGTTCCGATCATTAGCCCTATTAGCCCATTAACAAGCAGTGACCACCGCCAAATCAGCCCACAATCCATTAAGCTTACAGTTCCCCAATGAGTAGCACCCCAGATGATCACAGGTGCCAGTAGGTAAAGAGAGACCAACAGAGGGATTTTTTGCTGAGGTGTAATCGGTAGCGGAGGGTGCCACTTGACTTGCCGGGCAATGGGTACGGCTAAGGGTAACCAGAGTAAAACCCAGGTGAGAAGCAGCCCAACTGTCCAACCTATTACCGATTGAAATAACCCACGAAATAACTGATGGAAGAGTGCTACTGGTGGCATGTAATTAGGGAGGCAATTGGAGCTTCAGTACACTTTGCTAAATGCTCTAGGACAATAATTCTCCAACAAGCGCTAGTCGTTGTCATCATAATCATCGTCATCATAGTTCTCAGACTGCTGATTGCCGACAAAGTTTAAGCGAATATGCTTGTAGCCCAATTTAATAACAAACTCATCGCCAGGTTTTAAGCCCATTGCTTCTGTATAGGTTGCACCAATAACGATTTGGCCATTCTTATGCACACTAACGCGATAGGTCGGTTCGCGTCCGCGGCCATCTTTGCCACTTTCAGGTGTAATGGGTACGCCCTTTGCCAACAACAACGCATCATAAAAGTCTGCTAAATTAACACGAACCTGACCATCTTTTGTGACCTTATAGTATCCACAACGCTTAGCAATTTCTCGTCGGGAAAGGTGGCCTAACTCTTTCTGCTTTTGTAACAGCGATTTGCCTGTCAATGGCATTGGTGTAGCTTCAGCTACTGCTTCAACCTCTTTAGCTTGGCGTTTACTTCCCAATTGTGTTCTCGGCATTTTGAGTCCCTAGGTTGCTGGTAGTTTAAGGTTCACACGTTGAAGAATGAATCATTTCAATTTAATTATCTCAATTTAGATGGTGTATAATGAGCTAATGATTCATTAGCAATCTGCTAAACGCTATACACAAGGCATATCGAAACGTAAAAGCCCAAGATACAGCGGTAGGATAGTCGTAGGCTTCACCGCAGAACAGACTTTACTGAATAGTTTATGACCTTCAGGTTCATGATTTTTAATGACGGTAATTCGTATCAAACATTCACAGTAAAACAACCCAAACCTGCCTCTAGGATAGCTTTTAGATCTTTGAGATATTTATTTGTAATCTGTTAGCTTAATATAGCATAACTCAGTTGGTTGATAGTGATTGATTTTCCTCTATAAGCCTTACCATAATCCACATCTAAAAGCTTGTCTTAAAAGCCTAATGGTTTATCAAAGTACCTGCTACCTTAGTTAAGATTCTTGATGGAGACATTTTTTGTCAAAACTTCACTCTGAATACGTTTTGTCACGATTTGAGAGGTATTCTCACTGTGCAATGATTTGTGAAATCAATATCATTACAACAGACAATGGTGAAAGTAAGCTTGATTGATAGTATTGCCAAGCAAGCAGCAAGGGTTTGCAAGTGCTTCTAGGAAAGTTATGGAAATTCTAGTCAAAATTACCCGTCACGCTCCAAATAAGCCAATGTGGGTTCAGAGTTACCCATTGACGGTAGAGCCAGGCATGACTATCCTGGACTGCCTTAACAAAATCAAGTGGGAACAGGATGGGTCGTTAGCATTTCGCAAGAACTGTCGGAATACAATCTGTGGCAGTTGTGCTATGCGGATTAATGGTCGATCGGCACTGGCTTGTAAGGAAAATGTCGGTAGTGAACTAGCTCGATCGCATCAGACGGATCGGGCAGTACCAGAAATTACTATTGCCCCTCTGGGAAATATGCCTGTCATTAAGGATTTGGTTGTGGATATGACGAGTTTCTGGTCAAATTTGCAGGCGATCGACCCCTACGTTAGCACTCGCAGCCGCCAAATCCCTGAGCGAGAGTTTCTGCAAACGCCTGAGGAGCGAGATCGTCTGAACCAAACAGGCAATTGTATTCTTTGTGGAGCTTGTTATTCTGAGTGCAATGCCTATGAGGTCAATCCGCAGTTTGTGGGGCCTCATGCCTTAGCCAAGGCATATCGAGTTTTGGCAGATTCTCGCGATGATCAAACAGAGTCCCGGCTAGAGAGCTATAACCAAGGCACATCAGGTGCATGGGGATGTACCCGTTGCCACTTTTGCAATGCAGTTTGTCCAATGCAGGTTGCGCCGATGGATCAAATTGGCTACATCAAACAGGCGATTTTAGCTCGTAAGACAGCAGCCGATAGTCGCCCTGTGCGCCACCGCAAGGTGCTAGTGGAACTGGTAAAGCAGGGTGGTTGGGTAGATGAGCGCCAATTTGGGTTGCAAGTGGTGGGTAACTACTTTCGGGATATACGTGGACTGGCCAGTTTAGGGCCTCTGGGTCTACGGATGATAGCGCGGGGTAAGTTTCCCTTTAGCTTTGAGCCATCGTTGGGAACAGCATCAGTACGATCGCTGATCAATGCAGTACAAGCTATGGATTAGTCTCAGAGTAGTCCCAAACAGGTAATGATTTTTGGAAAGGGGCTATAGGTGACGTTCATCTAATCGCAGCACCTAGCTTGGATCATAGTGCAGATAGCAGTTGCTGTAGCGGGGGCTAGAAGCACACCATTGCGGTAGTGACCCGTTGCCAGCAGTACCCTAGGCTGATGGGGCAATGA
>JANWZG010000230.1 GCA_025054735.1 Cyanobacteriota bacterium
TCGCCACTGCCAGAGCATCAACTTGAATGCGCTCCACAAAGTCAACAGCTTGGTCAGGATCAGTCAAGAGCTGGTCGTGAGAGAGCACACCTTCAGCGCCGTGGCCATCTTCTGCTTCACCCATACCAGTCTCCAGGGATCCCAAACAGCCTAGTTCGCCCTCAACACTGACCCCTAGGGAGTGAGCTACCTTCACGACTTCACTAGTAACAGCGACGTTGTAGTCATAGCTAGCAGGAGTCTTAGCATCAGCTTCCAGAGAGCCATCCATCATGACGCTGGTAAAGCCGTTCTTAATCGCAGAGTAGCAGGTAGCAGGCTCGTTACCATGATCTTGGTGCATCACGATAGGAATATGGGGATAGGTTTCTACCGCAGCCAAGATTAGATGGCGGAGGAAGTTTTCGCCTGCATACTTACGAGCACCGCGAGACGCTTGCAAAATCACAGGACTATCAGTTTCATGGGCAGCTTGCATGATTGCCTGAATCTGCTCCATGTTGTTGACATTGAACGCTGGAATGCCGTAACCATTTTCTGCTGCATGGTCAAGCAGCAATCGCATAGGAACGAGCGCCATAGTATTCTCCTAGAACTATCGTATCGGACTGAACTAGCTATCTTGCCAAGAATATAACGTTTGACCTATCAATTCTTAAGACAATCTTACGATGTTGAGATAATATTACAACCTTATTACAAATTTTAGGTGAATGGTTGTGGCTCCTAAGCCATCAGCTTTGGACAGAGCCAACGCTAGTGCCGGTCAGTCGGTATGCTGAGAGCGTAGCGCACTCTCTACTGACAAATAGCAACTCTAGCCGTTAGGGGAGATTGTCAGGATTTGCTGAAGCAGCACTAAAGCGATAACCGCGACCATAAACCGTATGGATGAGGGCAGATTCCCCAGGAGCTTCAATTTTGCGACGCAGGAGTTTAATCTGGGCAGCAAGAGCATTGCTGGCAGGCTGCTCTTCCCCTTGCCAAAGGTGTCTATAAATTTGGTCATGGGTCAGCAATTGCCCTGGATGTTCCATCAGATAGGCTAGCAATGTACATTCCTTTTCTGACAGGTCGATCGTGCGTCCGCCGCGATAGGCTACCTGATTGCTTGGATCCAGTTCTAGATCAGCAACACGCAGGTGGGTAGATGTAGGCAGCGGGGTAGGCGCTGAGGTATGGGGCTGGTTGATGGGTCGGCGCAGCAAGGCTCGCACCCGTGCTAGTAATTCTCGCAGTTCAAAGGGTTTCACAAGGTAATCATCGGCACCTGCATCTAGACCTTGTACCCGATCATCGATCGTGTCCTTGGCCGTCAGGAACAACACCGGAGTTGTGCTGCCTCGTGCCCGCAAGTGTTGGCAAATGTCCAGACCAGACTGCTGGGGTAACATCCAGTCTAAAATCAACAAGTCATAGCTAGTCTGAGTGGTCAATGCTTCACCCATAGCACCATCGTGGGCAGTGTCTACCAGATAGCCCTCGCGGGTTAGGGCACGTTGCAGCGAGTTGGTCAGTTCTACTTCATCATCAACAACTAGGATCCGCATGGCTATCAGATACCTTCAAAGGGGCCAAGGAAGGTGGGTAACGGTTGCAGCAGATGCACCTCAATAAGGGCTTTAGTGACTGCTAATATTTCGCGAGTGTTGTAATAGCGAATGAGTCTACGACCGTAAACTTCCCAGTCGGGTGTTGCCAGACCGATCGCTGCTATGCCCATCTGGCGGCAGGTGTAGACAGCGCGGGGCAAATGAAACCGCTGGGTAACCAGTACAGCCGCCTTGATGCCAAAAATATCGCGGGCACGGTAACAACTTTCATAGGTACTAAAGCCTGCATAGTCTAAGGTGATGTCTTGCTCAGGGATGCCCAAGTCCATGGCATAACGCTTCATGGTGGTGACTTCATCGTAGTAGATGGTGCTGTTGTCACCAGTCATGAGGAGCTTTTGTACTCGCCCCAGACGATACAAGGCAACGGCTGCTTGAATGCGATCAGCCAGCATTGGTGTGGGAGTGCCATCTGCCCAGACACCAGCACCAAAGACGATCGCAACTCGCTCATTGGGCACCTGTTGAGGACTTTCATAGCGCCACTGAGCAGTGACCCGTCGTACATAGATGGCCGCCATTACGGGCAATAAACCAACTAGCAATAACACCGCTACTGCCATGAGATATAGCGAATAGCGGTGCTTAAATGCCTTCACTAGGGTCATGCTCAGGTTCACACTTAGTCAGTCCCAATACAGTGGTTAGTCCCAATACGGGGCGATAGGTATGGTACGGAGGTTAGCGATCAGAGTCTGTCTCAGGTTCAAGGACTTCCGCATGAACTGTCTCAACCGGATTTGCAGGCACAGGCACCTCTTGTAAATCCGGCAGGTGCAAGGGAGTAAGGGTTTCTTGCTTGGCTGCCAAGGGTACCAAATTCGGCAATGGTTGGGGATGCTCCAGCCAATGACTGGCGATCGGCAAGGTCTCTTCCAAATCATCCAATGGCCGAGGAATAACCATCACCGAGTGCAATTCGCCGATGCGTTCCGCCTCATGCATTCCAGCTTCGACTGCCATTGCTACATCAGCAACAGCACCACGAATCACAACTGTACAGAGACCGTCACCAATGGTTTCGTATCCAGCCAGTTGCACATCAGCGGTTTTTAACATACTGTCAGCGGCACCTACCATGGCTGGAAAGCCACGAGTTTCCAGTAAGCCCACGGCAAGGTTGCTCAACCGGCTGTAGCGACGATCGTAGGACAACTCTGCTAGCTTGACGCTGATCGGCAATACAGCTTCCAAATTAGCTAAGGGACGGGGAATAATGGATGAGCTGACCAATTGCCCAAATTTCTCAGCAGTTTCAACCCCGGCTGCAACTGCTAGCCGTACATTGGCGATGCCTCCTCGCACGACAGCAGTACAGAAGCCACTACCAATTTTCTCATAGCCAACCAAGGTCACACCAGCCGACTTCAGCATCATATCTGCCGTACCCACGATCGCCGGAAAACTGCGGGTAGACACAAGTCCTAGTGCAGTTTCCTTCAACTCTTGCAATCGCTGTAGGCGTTCAGCCGCCATGTAAGGAGGTTTGTTTGCCATGGTTTAGCTAGTTAACGGAGATGCCTTCAGTATACTCCCTGTTATTGAGCAGGATAAGCAGGGCGAGAAAATTCGTTGGCGTGGATAATCCGAATGGTCCGATTGGCTACGTAGACGACTTCTGGATACCACTGGTCAGGGGGCTTGGGTGCTCTGGCACGATAGTCAGCAATGCGTAGTTGGGCAGGTGGCTCAATTCGCAATGCCATAATGCAGGCTCTGACGTTGCCTGTTGCCCCGGCCTGAACAACACCCCGTAGGCGACCCCAAATGAGCACGTCACCATTAGCTATGATCGTGCTGCCAGGATTTGTGTCACCGTAGACAATTACGGATCCAGGATGACAAACTTCCACGCCCGATCGCAGGGTGTTTTGCAGGTAGAGCGGCTCTGCTTGAATAATGCCTGTTTCTGGAAGAGGGTTTCGTAACTGGGATGATTGCTCGACAGAATATCCAGCCGTAGCTGCTGTAATTGCTGTTTGTCGATGATTGGTGAGCACGCGACTGATGGTCAACTCCACAGTAGCCAGAATCTCTGCCATGGCCTGTAATTGCTCGTCGGTTAAGAGGCGATTGTAGGCTACTAGGTCTACAGCCATTCCTGGCTGCCAAAAGGGTTCTCCATGGATGAGGCGTTGTTGAAGCTGATGTTGCAGCTCAGTCCAGGTAAACTCACTATCGGCTGCTTGGGGATCAGTGCCGCCCGCTGGTAGGGTCAACACGAGGCGATCGTCTTGGCGATGTAATCGCACTTGAACCCTTAAATCTACCTTGGGAGAATCTGGCTGATCGTTACCATCCTGCGGGACGATTGATGCGCTTGGTAACTCTGTGCTGGCAGAGTCACTGGTGATAGGCTCTATGGCTGTCTGAGAAGCTGGTTCAGCGGGCGCTGTGACCTCTAAGGCTTGTTCGTTGGTAGCTGACGCTGGCTCTAAATGGCAGCATTGATCGTCGGCCTCACTGGTGCTGGCTTTGCTAGTACTAATCACTGGTTCAGGTGACTGCGTAGAGTCTGTGTCAGCAGGCGTTGCCTCATCAAAATCTGACATAACGAATCCCGCCATGCTCCTATGGTGTAACGTCTGTTTTTCTCGCAATGCAGCTAGGCAGCTTCATCAGTCTATCGTGATTTGATAGTCCTAACAGGTAAGGATTTTTCTAGGAAGGGGGTGTAGGGGACGTTCCCACAAGGGGATCTAGGCCCCCCTCGACCCCCCTTAAAGCATCGTGATTTAGCAATCTGCTGCGACAGTGTAGGGTGCTATTGCTGACGGGCGACGATCGTGATCACAACACCCATTTATCAAGCGATCCCCGTCAATTGATATGATGACTAGGGTTAATGAACACAACAAAATTCATGACAACAGGACAGTTAGTAGGACAGGTGGCGATCGTTACGGGAGCGTCACGAGGCATTGGTCGGGCGGTAGCCATGGCATTGGCGGCTGAAGGTGCAGCTATTGCTGTTAATTATGCTAGTTCGGCTAGTGCTGCTGAGCAGGTTGTTGCTGACATTCGGGCCAAGGGAGGAGAGGCGATCGCCCTTCAAGCAGATGTCTCCCAACCGGATCAAGTCGATGCTCTAGTGGCTGCGATCGTAGACAAGTGGGGGCGAGTTGATGTGCTAGTGAACAATGCTGGCATTACCCGCGACACATTGCTGCTACGGATGAAATTAGAAGATTGGCAGGCTGTCATCGACCTCAACCTCACAGGCGTGTTTCTCTGCACCAAAGCGGTCAGCAAGATCATGCTGAAGCAAAAGTCAGGCCGAGTCATCAACATTGCTTCTGTCGCTGGTCAGATGGGCAATCCTGGCCAAGCGAATTACAGTGCTGCCAAAGCTGGGGTCATTGGGTTTACAAAAACCGTTGCCAAAGAAATGGCTAGCCGTGGCATTACCGTCAATGCGGTGGCACCCGGCTTCATCACTACCGACATGACTAGTGACCTCAAGTCAGAGGAAATTTTGAAATTTATTCCCCTAGGTCGCTATGGTACTCCTGAAGAGGTAGCAGGCATGGTGCGCTTTCTTGCAGCGGATCCTGCTGCTGCTTACATCACAGGTCAAGTATTCAATGTTGATGGCGGTATGGTAATGGCCTAGGGTTCGTAATTGCTGGGTGTTTGCAATCAGCTAGCTAGGGGCAATTGCAGGTTAGTCAGCAGCAGAGAGAGTTGGCTACTTAAAGAGTTGGGTATTTATAAGTGCTTACGCTACAGTAAACATTAGGTTGTGTGTGCAGCCTTAGCCTGGGATGCCAGCATTGTAGGCTAACCAGCTAGGGGCTAGGGCTTGCTTGGAATCGAGGGGTATTTGTTGTCTCATCCGAGGCAAGGTGTTGGTGTGATAAAAATTGCTTGCTTGATTTCTTTCCCATTCCCTAGCTGCTATCTTGGTAACCCTGTGGATGGTGGTATCTTTGTGCAGTCCCTACTAGGCTGGGTCACAGCCGTCAGTGAATTCGTAGCGATCGAGTGATCTATGAGCCTCCAAACTTCCAAATGCCCCGTACCTAGGGAGCAACTCCCTATTAATGAGTATCAAGACTTGGCAAACTCCTGGTTCTATCGTTGGGCAACCTTGGGCAACCGTGAGTATGTAATTCCTATGGTCTGGATTGTAGGCATCAGTTGGCTCTTGGTGGCACCTGTAGCTGCGGCCAGCTTTGCCCCCCTAAAGCAACCTGTGCAGTTCTTCTTAGGCGGACTAGCTGGGGCAAGTTTCCTGTTGGGATTAGTGTTGGCATGGCTCTACCTAGGATGGACCTATGTTGGCGATCGCCTCGCGCGGGCTACTGTGCCCTACGAAGAGTCGGGCTGGTATGACGGACAAACTTGGGAGAAACCCAGTGACGACTTGATTCGCGATCGCTTAGTCATGACCTATGAAGTTCAGCCACTTCTGCGCAGACTGCGACGCACATTTGTAATCCTTGCTGTAGTTTTCACCATCAGTGTCCTTACCTGTGTTATTCTGTGAACGTTTTGCAGGCTGTAGTTCATGACTAGGGGAAGACGAACCCAGGCCGCTGAAATTGAAGTGCGGTTGTTGCGAGAAGGGCTTGTTGAGTCGATTCATCATGTTCAAGTGGTGGTCTGTGACGATCGGGGGCGAGTACTATCCGTTGCAGGTAACCCAGAAACGACAACGTTTATTCGCTCTGCCCTCAAGC
>JANWZG010000231.1 GCA_025054735.1 Cyanobacteriota bacterium
GGGTGAATTCATTGCTGTAATGGACTCCGATGATGTGGCGATGCCCGATCGTCTCGCTCGTCAAGTAGCATTTCTGCGCCAACATCCTGATGTGGTGTGTGTAGGCGGAGCGAACAACTGGATTGACGAAGCTGGACGGTTGCTCGTCACCCAGATTGAACCCCAGGGAGATGCAAATATTCAAGATTGGTTGCTAAAGGGGCGCACCTGCATTAACCACCCCTCTGCCATGATGCGTCGCCAAGCTGTGCTACACGTCGGTGGGTACGACGAATCTTTTGCCCAAGCAGAAGATTTAGACTTGTTCTTGAAGCTAGGTGAACTGGGCAAGCTAGAGAATTTGCCGGATGTTGTATTGAGTTATCGCCAGCACGATCGTTCCATTAGTGGTGCTAAGCAACGACAGGATATTGCCTATCGGCGGCTGGCCTGTGAGCGGGCATGGCAACGGCGGGGAATAGCGGGCACTTTTGAGATTACTCAGCCTTGGCGACCCATTGATCGTTCCTCTCGCCAACAATACCTGCTGCACTACGGTTGGCGGTTTTTTAATACCGGTCAACGCTGGGCAGCGATCGTCTACGGTTGGCGGGCAGTGGTAGCCATGCCGCACAAGTTGGATAGCTGGAAATTGTTGATTTGTGCCCTCATTAAGCCGCTACCCAAGCCAAGTTAACACTGAAGGCATAGTGGCTATGAAGAAAGCTATATATGTGCAGATTGAATCCATCAAGGGCAATCTGTGAATAAGGGAAGCAGTTGCTTTTTGGTCGGGATATTTTGACTTTCCTGCTGATTGGAACAAGGACTGGTATGTAGAGTGATTTCCGGAGTTGCTATGGGTCATCTCCCGTTAGTGTCGGTGCTGATGTCGGTCTATAACTCAGAACGCTACATTGCCCAAGCTGTAGAGAGCATCCTTAACCAAACCTACAACGACTTTGAGTTTGTCATCATCGACGATGGCTCGACTGATCGCACTCCCCAGATGCTTGATGCCTACGCTGCCCGTGATCCCCGCATTCGACTGATTCATCGAGAAAATCGCGGCATTCCCAAAACCCGTAATCAGTTGTTGGCCCTAGCCCAGGGTGAGCTAATTGCCGTCATGGACTCAGATGATGTGGCCTTACCCGATCGCCTTGCAGCCCAGGTGGCGTTTCTCCAAGCCCATCCCGCTGTCGTATGGGTAGGTGGTGCCTTTGAGCTAATTGATCACAAAAACCGTTACCTGACCTGCATTGGAATGCCGACCACTAATGCAGAGATTCAACAACTGCTCATAGAGGGGCACACCAGTTTTCTCCATCCAGGAGCCATGATCCGCAAATCAGCCATCCAGCTTGTGGGGGGCTACGATGAAACGCTATCCACTGCCCATGATCTAGATCTATGGCTGAAGCTGAGTGAAGTTGGTGAACTGGCCAACCTAGCCCAACCAGTAGTCCAGTACCGGATTCATCCTGATTCCATCTGCGATCGCAACCAGGATAAAGTTCTCCACGAAGTGCAGACTGCCTTTGATCGAGCATGGGAACGACGGGGCATCACCCATCGGTTTCAGGCAACAAAGGTCTGTGGTTGGCGACCCACTGGTGATCCCGGTTCTCGCCATGAGTTTATGCTGAAATATGGCTGGTGGGGCTTCAACAGTCGCCACCGAGACACAGCCCGCCACTATGGGTTGCGGGCCATCGCTACCAATCCCCTAGATCCTGAAGGCTGGAAGCTGTTAGCTTGTGCGATCGCGAAACCCCTACCTCCTTCCCCATCTCCATGAGTAAATCACCAACAATTTCTGTGATTATGCCTGTCTACAATGCCGATCGCTACGTCGCCCAGGCAGTAGAGAGTATCCTGACGCAAACCTTTGCAGACTTTGAGTTTCTGATTGTGGATGATGGCTCCACCGACCGCTCCCTCAAGATTCTGCGTCATTATGCCGCGCAGGACGATCGCATCCACCTGACTAGCCGTCCAAATACAGGCTATGTCATTGCCCTGAATGAAATGCTAAGGTTAGCCAAAGGGGAATTCATTGCCCGCATGGATGCCGATGATGTGGCATTGCCCGATCGTTTCCAGCGTCAGGTGGCATTTCTCCGACAGCATCCTGAAGTAGTCTGTGTTGGCGGCTCTCACGATATTATCGATGCCCAAGGGCGACTACTGACTACACTCAAACTACCAGAGTCAAACGAGGAGATTCAGCGCTTAGCCCTAGCAGGCCATGGCAGCATTTGTCATCCCTGCGCTATGATCCGCCGGTCAACAATCATAGCTATTGGTGGCTACAACGAAGCCATGATGCCTGCAGAAGATTTAGACCTATGGCTGCGTCTGGGTGAACTAGGACAGCTTGCCAACTTGCCAGAGCCAGTGTTGCGCTATCGCCTGCACATGAAATCTGTCAGTGAACAAAACACTATGCACCAACGGCAGCGGGCACGAGAAGCTTGTGAACAGGCATGGCAGCGCCGAGGTATAGTAGGCAACTTTGAAGCCTCCGATCGCTGGCGACCGGGTACCGATCGCGCCTCTCGACTATTCTTCACTCTAAGGTATGGCTGGTGGGCGTTTAATAGCCGACAACGGAGCACTGCTATTCTCTATGGTCTGCGGGCAATCACCATCAATCCCTTCAACCTAGAAGGCTGGAAACTATTAATTTGTGCGATCGTCAAACCATTCCCCAAGCGAGAGCCTACTAACTCTTTGGAATAATGTCAACTTTGCCAACTTTAATTACCACTCTTAACCAACCTTAACTAATCTTAAGAATTAAAAATAACTAGGATAATCCTGTGAGCAAGTAGCGTGTGGCAAATACAAACTATTTAATACTAATTCTCCAAAGGCCAGCAACATAACCCACTAGTTCGTAGTAGACCACAGGCTAGCGTTTGGTTTCACGTCGTTCAACCCAACTTAAAAAATTGTTAGTCAACCAAGAACTTAATAGTCATTTCAATTCAAGTTGCAACAGTTGCTCTTGCTCCAACCCTTGTATCTTAATGCCAGAGAGATAGATCATTAACCCTTGGCAAGACATCGTGGAGAAATGGCACAAGACATTCGTAGTCATGAATATATGGGCGCAGCCTAGCTCTACAGGCTACGGAGAGCCTTCCCTTAACTGAGCCACATAAACGCTATGTTGACTATGCCGCTTAGCCGCTAGTTTTACCAACGAACACTAGCGGACACGCTTCGTACCCAATCCCCCATAATGGTGCTCTAGATAGCTTGGAGTGAGGAAATGAGGACTGTAGAGCTGACCTCTAGAGAAGCAGTATTACTCACACGGAAGCGTAATTATTAGGTTTATGTCAACTAATGTCTGTTGCATTTGATGTCAATTGCATTGCAATCCTAATCTCTATCTATTATCGTAAGTCAGGCTTATAGCTGTCTGCGTAACGACTTGATTGTAAAAGTAAGCAGTGTCAGGACTGTATAACCCTTGCCAGTCAGTTCTCATCCCTCGACCTCATCTTACGTTCAACGCTCTCTTTCGACGCGGAAAAAGGAATCTAGGGTGGAAGTGGCAACGTTATATGCCTTATTGTCACATATCTTAATGATCTGGTACAGAAGGTGTTTAGCGTGCTCTAGTGGGCTGTTTGCTATAAATCGATTCTTACTTTTTTGACAGCTACAGTTGCTAAGGTTGTTGCGGAGCTATGTTGATGAGTCTACCGTGATTTGTAGATTGAACTGTTAGCGCCAAGATTCTGCCTTTCAAGCAAAGACTAATCAGAATTCAAAAGCTCAGCTTAAGTTCTGTAATTTACTCTCTAGACAGTGTTTACAGCTTGTAGAGCCTTGGGCATAGTAAGTGAAACCCTGTTCAGCTAGCCGTAACTTGCTAGTACGAGGTGATTTCCCGCAACTTCCACATTGTTCCTTCTGATCGTGAGTGCTACTTGCTGATGCATTTTCGAGCTTGTGTTTCTTGCTTTGTAGCTATTCGTGTGTTCCTAGTCCCATGCCCAAGCCTCTGGTTAGTATTCTGATGCCTGTCTACAATGCAGAAAAATTTGTGGCGGTTGCCTTGACATCACTGTTGACAGAACAAACGACTCCTATAGAGGTGATTGTCGTAGATGATGGCTCAACTGATCTGTCGATTGAGCAGGTTAATCGACTAGGCGACGATCGGGTTCATGTTTTGTATAGCAAGCATCATGGTATAGCAACAGCCTTAAATATGGCTTTGTCTGTAGCACAAGGCAGAATTATAATGCGCTGCGATGCTGACGACCTATATCCCTCTGGACGCATCAGTGACCAAGTTGAGTGGTTATCAAGCCATCCAGAGTTTGGTGCTGTTTGTGGCAATTTTGCTATGGTCGATCCCAGGGGAAAGCTAGTTCTCACTATGAGCTGCGGCGATGAACCATCGGAGATTACCCGTGAGCTACACAATGGTGTAACCCGTACCCATTTGGGCACTTATGCTATTAACGCGGATGTATTGAAAGCAATCGGTGGCTTCCGTACTTACTTTCGATCAGGTGAAGATATTGACCTGCAATTACGCATTGCTGAAGTTTGTCGAGTCTGGTATCAACCTCTTGTACGCTATCACTACCGCTTACACCGCACCTCACTCACTCATACGATGAATAGCGGTGAGCGAGAATTTTTTGACACGATCGCCCGCACATTTTGCCATCAGCGACGAGACAGAGGCAGTGACGACTTACAGCAGGGTTGTCCACCTACAGCACCTCGTAGCCAGATTGTTTTGAATGCTAACAAGCACATTCAAGGTCTATTGTTTGGTCGATCGTGGCAAGAACATGCTAGCGGTAGGAAACTTAAAGCAGTGGTTACTGGTCTACACGCCCTATGGCTACATCCTCAAAATCTAGCCGCATGGAGAAATGTTATTGCCCTGATCTTAAAGCGAACTAATGCCAACACAAAACCGTCAAACCTGTAACGTCTGATAGTAACGCACCGTAATCCCCAATAGGGGACGTTGGGTAGATGCAAAAATTGTCACTTGGAAGAGGCTACGTCATGAAAATCACTTTTGTATTAGCTCAAGCGGGCTTAGAGGGGGGTGTACGGGTTATTGCCACCTATGCAGAACGACTAAAGCAGCGCGGACATGATGTGACGGTAGTGTCTGTACCCCATGCACGCCCAACTTTAAAGCAACAGTTAAAGTCCTTACTCCGAGGGCAAGGGATTTTATCAGTTCCCAAAAGACCACTGTCTCACTTGGATTATGTTGATGTTCCCCACCACATCATTGATCGCAATCGCTCAGTGACTGATGCTGATGTTCCTGATGCAGATGTAGTTATAGCAACTTGGTGGGAAACCGCTGAGTGGGTTATGAAGCTTTCTCCTGCAAAGGGAGCAAAGGCTTACTTGATTCAACACTACGAGATTTTTGATTATCTGCCAAAAGAACGGGTAAAGGCTACATGGCGGCTGCCACTGGCTAAAATCACTGTTTCTAAGTGGTTAGCTGACATTGCCCGTATAGAGTATAACGATAACAATGTTTATCACATACCTAATAGCGTGGAATTTGGTCAGTTTTATGCTGCTCCCCGTGGAAAACAATCTATACCAACCGTGGGCATGGTTTATTCCTCAAACCACTGGAAAGGATGTGATGTCGGGTTACAGGCATTCAAAATTGCAGCCAGTAAAATTCCTAACTTGCGACTGGTATCATTTGGCTTAGAACAGATGCCGTTGCAAGGCTTACCACCTAGGCAGGTTAGTTTTTCACTACGCCCAGGGCAACATGAGTTACATACTCTCTATGCTCAGTGCGATGCTTGGCTCTTTCCTAGTCGCTCAGAAGGCTTTGGGTTGCCGATCGTAGAAGCGATGGCCTGTCGAACACCAGTAATTGGCACACCTGCAGGTGTTGGCTCAGAAATGCTAAGCCAAGGTGGAGGAATTTTAGTGGAACCCGACAACCCCGATGCTATGGCAAAGGCAATCGTAGATATTTGTAGGCTGCCCGAACAAGAATGGCTAGCCATGTCTGAACTTGCCTATCAACAGGCAACTAGCTACAGTTGGGATGATGCTACTGATTTGCTGGTAAAGGCCTTAGAGGCAGTTATAGAGAGAAACAGTTCAAATTCAGAGAGAAAACAGCCCAAGCAGTTATGCATCATTTGACGCATACGTGACTGCCCGAATTATAGTCTTCTGTAGCTGACTAGACTCCTGCTCAGACGAGCTTAGTTCAGCCAGCTTAAGCTTTTGAATACAGAACTGTGGGAT
>JANWZG010000232.1 GCA_025054735.1 Cyanobacteriota bacterium
GTCTGTAGGGCGGGTTATGAGTAAGCTTTGGGCTGGATATGTACCTACACAAGCAACACACGGTTATTGATCGCGCTATCCCATGACTAACCTTGCCACCTTAACACCTACTCAACTAAGGGCATGGACGGCTAAGATTCAACAACACTTACAAACTGGACAACAACCGAACTACATTCCTCGGCTGCTAGAAGCAAATCTTACTGACTTGGTGGTGGCAGTCCGCTGTCTAGAGGGTGCAACCTACGTGGTAGGAAATGCCCAAACCCGGTTTGTGCTAATGAGTGTGGTTAAGCCTTTTGTCCTACTGTATTTGCTAGAACATTTTGGCAAGGCAAAGGTATTTCAGCGGGTAGGGTTGGATCCATCTGGGGAGCCATTTAACTCTCTACAGCAACTTCAGGCCGATCGCGGCTTTCCCCGCAATCCTATGATTAATAGCGGTGCCCTTGTGTTGGCATCGATGCTGCCCGGAAATAGCGCTCTGGAACGGTGTAATCGCTTTTGCGACTGGCTTAACCAAACTGCCAATAGCAATTATGTCCTTGATGAGGCGATGGTGATGTCTGTGCGCCAAGGCGGCAGCAAACAAAATCGAGCGCTAACTTCCTTGTTGGCTCAAGCAGGATATGTGGATGACGAAGAGGTGACCCTAGATACCTATAACCATGTTTGTTGCCTGTCAGGTACTGTAATTGACTTAGTGAACTTAGGGCTGCTCTTGGCTGG
Organism: Cyanobacteriota bacterium; assembly: GCA_025054735.1. Taxonomy (NCBI): domain Bacteria; kingdom Bacillati; phylum Cyanobacteriota; species Cyanobacteriota bacterium. The sequence goes on from JANWZG010000232.1 coordinate 730, forward strand.
CAAGCCAGGAGTTGTGATGACCAATCGTCAAATTGTCAATGCCCTGATGCTGACCTGTGGGCTATATGAGATGTCTGGTCGCTATGCCGTGCGAGTCGGATTGCCCGCCAAGTCAGGTGTGAGTGGAGCCTTGCTGGCTGTGGTGCCGAGGGAGGGAGCCATTGCTAGCTATAGCCCCGCCCTCGATGCTGTTGGTAACCCGATCGCAGGTATGTTACTGCTGGAAAAACTCAGCCAATCGTTGTCATTAAGTATTTTCTAATTCTCAGGAGTTGCTTAGCAGCTAGCTAGAGCCTTTGCCAGAGCTTGGGCGGTTTGTAGGCGATCAATAGCACGGGGTGCCGTCACATGGTCAATCACTTGCCGCAACTTGGGAGGAATAGCCTTCACATGGCGGAGATTAAACCGATACTCTTTGCCCTGCTGCTCATAGTACAGTTGGGGGTTCTTGCCCGTCAGCAGAAAAATCAGCGTGGTGCCGATCGCATACAAATCGGACTGAGTAACGGGCGCGCCTCGATCTTGCTCAGGTGAGCTGTAGCCCTCTACACCAATACAGGTGCCTAACGGAGTGCCAATTTCCTTCACGGCTCCGAAATCCAACAAAATCACTTGCTGGTCTTTATGTCGCACCATAATATTGGCGGGCTTAATGTCTCGATGAATAATCGGTGGAGTTTGTTGGTGTAAGTAGGCAAGCACATCACAAAGGTCAATCATCCAGGCGATCGCTTGCTCAGGAGTCATACAGCCTTGAGTAAGCACCTTCTTTTCTAGATCTTGACCATGAATCATTTCCATCACCAAGTATTTCTTCCCTCCTTCCACAAAGAAGTCTAGGAATTTGGGGATCCCTGGATGATTCAAACTGCTGAGAATCCGTGCTTCTCGTTCAAATAATTCTTGAGCTTTGGGGATCCTTGCTACATCAGTGTTCATTTCCTTCAGTACTTGCAAAGGCTGAACACCTCCTAAGGTCAAGCGATTCCATTGCTGGGCTGCTTGGGTATTCCACACTTGGTAGGTAGTGCCCATGCCCCCTTGCCCTAGAATGCCTAAAATTTGATAGTGGCGAATGGTTGCTATTACGCCTAATGGTTCCCCGCAGTGTACACAGAAGCGATGCTCAGATGAGTTGCCTAAATGGTTGCAGGGTTGATTAGGGGCTGTTATCTTGCCACTGTTCAGAGCAGGTGTCCCCTGGTTAGTAAGACTAGCGGATGAGGCTATCTGCACCTGTAGTAACGGCCCATCTACCCCTAGTTGGATTACATCATTATGAGTAACTTGGCCCTGAGAGACGGCGATGCCATTAATGAGCGTGCCATTGCGCCCTTGATTCACTAACTGCCACAGGAGAGATTGCGGAGAGCTACTAACTAGTGTTAGCTCTGCATGATACCGAGACACTTGAGCATGGTTAACCACTACTTGGTTATCGCTAGCCCGTCCAATCCGAATCGTAGAGCTATGGGTAAATTGCCATTTCTGTAACGGGGTTTGGTGATGGGGATCAATGAGGCTGATGGTAATCACAGGCTGTGAGTGACAGGGGGGATGTCATCGTTATCTATGTTCAGGATACATGTTCAGAATATATCTGTTGTCAGGCTGTGATGGCTAGGTCGTATAAAGCTGCATCACATCGGCGATCGCCATACGCGATCGGGCACTCAGAGTTAGGGGTGAGGTGTGACCTTGATTAAGGTGATCTGCTGCTGCACAGGCAATCATGGCGGCATTGTCTGTACAGAACTGCATGGGTGGAAACAGCACCGTGAGGTCATGGTCAGCCGCAACGGCTTGCAAGCGCTGGCGAAGCCCTCGATTGGCAGCTACACCACCGCCAACGGCGATCGTTGATAACTGATGCTCTAGAGCGCAGGCAATTGTCCGTTGGGTGAGGGTATGGGCTACCGTGGCCTGAAAACTGGCGGCTAGGTCAGCGATCGGTAAGGTGTCGGTTTCTTGACGCAATTTTTCTACAAGTCGGGCCATGGCTGTTTTCAAGCCACTAAAGCTGAAATCGTAAGGGTGATAACCACCCCCTGGGAGAGAAATCTGTCCGATCGGCAGTATGAATGCTTGCGGGTTGCCTGTGGGTGCAAGCCGGTCGATTGCAGGCCCCCCTGGATAACCAAGATCTAGAATGCGGGCAACTTTGTCAAAGGCTTCTCCGGCTGCATCATCATGGGTTTTACCTAAGGTGACGTAGTCCCCACAGCCCCGGACGTGAATTAGGCTTGTGTGTCCACCTGATACCAGCAGACAGAGAAATGGAGGTTGCAGGTTAGGGGCACCTAAATAGGAAGCGTAGATGTGACCTTCTAGGTGATGGATGCCCAAGAAGGGCTTATCGTAGAGCATAGCTAGGGTTTTAGCAGCCGTTAGCCCCACGAGCAGTGCCCCAACCAACCCAGGAGCACAGGTGGCGGCAACGCCGTCAATATCTTGCCAGGTTATGCCAGCCGCATCCAAGCACTGAGCGATCGCTAGATTCACTAATTCCAAATGCTGCCGGGATGCAAGTTCAGGAACAACGCCCCCATAGGGTTGGTGTACTGAAATTTGTGACGACACAATGCTACTCAAAATGTAACGATTTTTAACGATCGCCACGGCTGTTTCATCACAACTTGTTTCAATTGCCAAAACGGTTGCCATTGCCTGGTAATGTGATCGAGTAAGTTTTGAAGTTTAGTAACGTAACACTGAGTAACTCTCTGTTACAGCAGCTTGCTGCTTAAGCTTGAGGCTTGACAAATCTGTCGCAAAACGGTTACGTACACGTTGCTATAGATTCATGCAGCTTAGAGATTGTAGCAGTTCGAGATCTAGTGATATACGGTACGTTTAGCCGGAGGAATTCTATAGTTCTTTCGGCGTTATAACTAGCACTAACACATAAACCCCTGCTATCTGCTTAGAAAAGGTAACCATTTATGGGACGATTATTTGCGCTAATTCTAGCTGTTTGTCTCTGGATTGGCTTTGCCGCTCCTGCCTCCGCAGCCTACTATGCTAACCTAACGCCCTGTGGCGAAAATCCCGCCTTTATAGCTAGTGCCCAGGCAGCCACCACTGACCAGGCAAAAGCTCGTTTTGAACGGTATTCTCAAGCATTGTGTGGTGACGATGGTTTGCCTCACTTGATCGCTGACGGCAATATTGCCCATGCAGGTGATTTTGTCATCCCTGGCATCATGTTTCTCTATATTGCTGGTTGGATTGGTTGGGCAGGACGCTCCTACCTCCAAGGTGCGAAGAAGAGTGGCAATCCTGAAGAGAAAGAGATTATTATTGACATTCCTGTTGCTATTCAGTGTTCTTTGAGTGCTGCCCTATGGCCTCTGCTGGCGCTTAAGGAATTCACCACGGGTGAAATGCTGGCTAAGGACGACGAAATTACGTTGTCTCCTCGTTAACAACTGGTTTGTACATGCAGTGATTTTGGAGAATTACCTATGCAGGATCTTCTCAAGTATCTCTCGACTGCCCCTGTGGTGGCGACCGTATGGTTGGTGATCACGGCTGGCATCATTATTGAGTTTAACCGCTTCTTTCCTGACCTCTTGTTCCACCCCATGCCATAGCACTAGTGTGGCTTAACCTTGAGTTTGCATAGTTTGGTAACCCACGATTGTTCAGGCGATCGTGGGTTACTGTTTTCTGGTAAAAGGTATAGCAGACGTGACCAGGAGACTACGTTTTATCCATGAGCACCCCTAACGATCGCAGTGTAGTTCGACCGGCTGGTGATCCCCAGATTGGCAATCTTGCAACTCCAGTGAATTCATCGACCCTTACAGTTTGGTTTATTAATAACTTACCTGCCTATCGGCCTAGTCTATCGCCCCAACGACGAGGGCTAGAAATTGGCATGGCTCACGGCTATCTGCTGCTGGGGCCTTTCTCGCTACTAGGCCCTCTACGTAATTCGGTTGTACCTAACTTGGCAGGATTGCTGGGTACGATCGGCTTAATCGTTATTCTGACGGCTTGCCTGTTTATCTATAGTGCTGTGGGTGTGAAAAAGCCCATTACTACCATCACAGCCCCTAATCCGCCTAAGGAGCTAGAAACTGATGAAGGCTGGAGCCAATTCACTAGTGGTTTTCTAGTGGGTGGTGTTGGCGGAGCCTTGTTTGCCTATTTGATCCTTGGCCTTCTGTCTATCTTCGGCATTTCCTTTAAGGGTGTATTTGGCTAAGTTGTCCATGCCAATTGCCTGGGTAACGGGTGCTACTGGATTTTGGGGACGGAATGTGACCTTGAGTTTGTTGCGGTTGGGGTGGCAGGTGGTTGCCCTCAGCCGCAGTGAACCTGCCGACCTAATGGCTTGGGCTACATCTCGCAACCAGTCCTGTAGGTGGGTTGCCTTTGACTTGAATGCACCAGATTGGGGCGCGCTTGCTGCTCTGGATACTCCTCAAGCCTTATTTCATTGTGCAGTAGCTTGGGATACAGCGATCGCCCCCCTGCTTCAACCCAATGTCGTTACGCCTATCCAGCTGATTGAAACCACCTTGACCCGAATGCAACCAACAGGCTATGGCAGAGTTGGTGTATTTTTAGGTCAGAATGGACGGCTAGGATTGCCAGGGCTAGGGCACTTTAGTGCCACGCAAGCTGCTCTTTGGACATGGGCAGAAGCCAAAAGCCGAGATTTATTAGCCCACAAATCCTTGACAGCAGCCACAACTAGTACCATCACGAATCTCATCCCTAGCTCTACACTTCAGCACCCAACTCTTAATGGTTCAACCTTGTTGCCCGGCTTTTCCCTGTCCTTGGTGTTTCCGCCCCGCGCTCCATCAGAATTGCAGGCACAGCTAGCTGCCCGTCTTCCTAAGCCGCCGCGGATGAAGCCACCCCCTAATGCCGATCGCCTTGTCCGAGGTGTGTTACAGGGTAAGCGTCGGGTTGGTCGTCGTCCTTGGTTGGCTGCCCTTGCTACCCTAACTTGGTAATCTACTGTTTTTCAACTGCAACCATGACCTCACCGATTACCCTAGTTCAACTGACGGATACCCACTTGGTACCCATGAGCATTTCTCGTCTGCGGGGTTTTCCCACTAAGGACTCCCTTGCGGCTGTGCTGGCTGCTATACAACCCTACGAGCCTGACTATCTACTCCTCACTGGAGATTTAGCCGATGCGGGCGATTGGGAAGCCTATCAGCAACTTGTTGCTATGATCACTCCGCTAGGCATTCCCTGCCTGTGGTTACCAGGCAACCATGATTTATACGATCGCCTGGCCCAAACCCTCAACCAACCGCCCTTTGATGCCCGTAAGTCCTTAACGATTGGTCAGTGGCGACTGATTCTTCTTAACTCTGTAATCACCACCAACTGCATTGGTACAGGCCAGCTTAGTGCGAGTACTCTGGCTTGGCTGCATCAGGAACTGCAAGCCCATTCTACCCATCCTACCCTCATTGCTCTACACCACCACCCACTACCCACCCATATTGACTGGCTTGACCAGATTAGCCTCCTAGAGCCAGATACTTTCTTGGCAATG
>JANWZG010000233.1 GCA_025054735.1 Cyanobacteriota bacterium
GGGGCATCGGAGGTTTGGACACTCCTCTGCTAAAGAGGCTCCCCTTCGAGTACAAGAAGTGCTCAACGCCTTGTGGCATCGGAGGTTTGGACACGTAATTGATCTGTTGGCTAATAACCAGATCGTCCGTGCTCAACGCCTTGTGGCATCGGAGGTTTGGACACTTTTAGAAGGCCCTTGCCCGTGAACGGCCCCGGAGAAATCTCTTGCGTGCTCAACGCCTTGTGGCATCGGAGGTTTGGACACCTAACTCCGTCGGTTATTGTTGGAGCACCCTCCTCCAGTGCTCAACGCCTTGTGGCATCGGAGGTTTGGACACTGCGCTGGCTGAAACCCTTTCCTGGCTTGATGCCCTGACGAGTTTTGCAAGCACGTGTGTCATTGTTGGCCTTTGAGTGTTCTCAATTAAAATTCTACCATGGTTTAAGAGCTACGATCGCTGAGCTGGTCAGGGTTTGGCGTGTTGCAAGCACCTCTTGACTGGGTGAACAGGCTAGAACAGCGGTGGAATAGCGGCTGAGCGATCGTCCCGTAAAAACGATTGTCCAACAGTAACAGGTGCTTGCGTCTAGAGGATGCGAAAGCCCGTATCTTGGATAGACCATGCTTCTGGACGGTTACAGAGGCAAATGCGTTCCAAACAACTGTTACAGAGACCAACAATCAACAGGCTATCTTCAGGTTCTAGGATTTTTTCTAGTTCCCAGCGGAGTTTTTCTCGATCGCGCATGGTGAGCCGACAGCGAATAATGGAATATTGTAGGGTATCACCATAGCCCTTGAGCAGCTTATAGGCTTTGCGCCAGCGCTTAGGTTCACGGATGTCGTAGCAGATCAAGTACCAGTTTTTGTGTTCTGACATAACTGTCCCCTTAGCGCAACACAAGCTGGCCAAACAGCCCGGCTTCCCCTGACCATTCCTTCTCTAGCAAGCGTACCTCTAGCTCTAGGATACGGCGATAGGTAAGGGAATAGTTAGTGGCGGGGTGCTTCCAGGTTTCTTGCTTGCGTTTTTCATAGAGTTCGATAAACTTACGCTTGCCACTGTCACTAAGCCAGATGTGGGTTTTATGCACCTCAAAGTCAGCGTCAACATCCCACTGCTGGCGATTGATGGAGGCAACGATCGGCATGTCTACCAGGGGAACGCGAAAGATTTCCATCAAATCCAGAGCTAGGGGTGGAGCTTGGGTGCGGGGTTGGTGATAGAAGCCCAGAGCAGGTTCCAGACCGACGACAAGGATAGCATTGATCACATCTTTCAGGAGTAGGGCATAGCCAAAACCCAAGAGGGTATTGAACCGATCGTGAGGTGGACGGCGGTTGCGTCCGGTGAACCGCAGCTCAGGTGGAGTATCTTCTCCGAGCAGGTGAGACAAGGCACCAAAGTAACAGGCCGCGAGGTTACCCTCTAGCCCCAGGAGGCTGTCAATGGTGGGGGCAAGGTCAACTTGCTTCAGTAAGCGTTGCATCTGGTCAATGGCGGCAGTGAGGGGTGGGGGAATCTCAGCCATGCCCCGCTGACCCCGCATCAGATATTTGCGCTGGCTTTGCCCTCGACAGGCTACCAGTTTTTTTGCCAAGTTTAGGCACACCTCTGGATTGCTGAGGGCTTTGTATTGCTGAATGCGGCGCTGGATGCTGCCTTGACGGGTATCAAAACTGCCAATATATCGACCACCGCCAGAAATAAAGTGGAGGCCAATCTGTTGGTCAGCACAGAAGTGCATCGCCTGGGTGGAAATTTGAGAAAAGCTGTGCAAGACGATTTGCCCAATTTGGCGGGCAGGGAACTTTTCATCTGGTTGATTTTGGCGGCTAATTTTGAGCTGTTCCCCAGTTTTGCCCACGTAGGTGCCTGCTTCTAGAATGTGCAACACCTCCCGATCGTCATCACGAGGAAACAGTCGTAGGGCAGGATAGTCAGGATTATGGGCAAGGCGAGATTCCTCTGGTAGGCAGACCGGAGCAAGGGAGCAACGGACACAGAGGCGCTCATTATCAGTAACCGGAGGCCGCTGGGGAGACTGGCGCAGTTGCCTTGCCTGGTGGATGGCGTTATGCACAGCTTGTCGTCCCTCAGCATTCAAAGGCACATGGACAAGAACATTATCAGCATGGTAGCGGATACGCCCTTCTGACACTGGCACACCCAGAACAGCTTCAATTAGCAGGGCATAGGCCAAGATTTGGATACGATCGCTTTCCCAAGCTTGGGGTTGACGATTGTTGCCCCGATAACAGCGTCCGCGCTTATGCTCATAGGGGATGATCTGGCCATCGCGGGTGCGGAGGGCATCTACCTTGCCACGCAGCCCTAGTTCTGGGCTTTCTAAGGTGAGTTCATCCCAATCTTCATCATTGGCTTTAGCGAGTTCAGCATGAAGCCGACGACCAGCAAAGACGGCTGCATCTTGAGTATAGAGTTCTTCGACTTCTTCTAGGTAAAATAGGCGTGGACAGTACACCAAGGCATGGAGAGCGGACACACGCAGCGTTTCCTGTTCAAGGGCAGGTCGATTAAGGGTTTGCAACATGGGTATAGCACCTGAATGTGAGTCGTCAATGAACATCCCGTTATATAACGTTACGTGACGTTAAATCACGTTACACGGCACTACAATCAGACAATCATTGACTCCGCAAATCAACTCAGTAAATTTATACGAACTTGGCGTAATTAATACACCTGTTTCTAGTTATGTCGGAGCAGATGATGACCAATTAAGTGACAGTACGAACTCTGCAATAGACCACATGTAGTTGTGTAGTCACAAACTAACGCGAGCTAAACGCTAATGGTGTGGCTATATTGCTGACCTCTTTACTACTATGACCGACAAACCCGGCAAAATTGCTTCAGGGTGCAAAGATACTATTGGATACCAGGTGATTGTACCGACCGATCCTGAAGATAACTAGTAAATTTCGTGGGGATCTAGTTACCTGTGTAAACAATGCAGGTAATCAATTGCAACTGTGATGGTTGTGAATTCTTTAGTATTGTATTCAAGCATGAACTTATGACAGAATTTCTTGCCGATACAACGACCCTCTCGCGCATTCAATTTGCGATCACTGCAATCTTTCACATGCTATGGCCTGTCTTGACTACGGGCATGGCTATTTATCTGATCATCATTGAAGGCTTGTGGCTAAAGACGCGCAATCTTGACTATTACCGCCATGCCAGGTTCTGGTCACGGTTATATGTGTTGAACTTCGGTATTGGTGTGGCTTCTGGCTTACCGATGGCCTTCCAGTTTGGCCTCAACTGGGCACCCTTCTCGGAATCGGTTGGAGATTTCTTTGGCACTGTGCTTGGCTTTGAGGGCACCATGGCCTTCATGCTAGAGGCAAGTTTTCTAGGCATTATGTTGTTCGGCTGGGAGCGAGTGCCCCCAATTATTCACTTCATCTCGACCATTTTGGTGGCTGTTGGCGCTAACCTCTCGACTTTCTGGATTTTGGCAGCCAACTCGTGGTTGCAAACCCCAGCAGGTGGGGAATTTGTCAATGGTAAGTTTGTGGTGCAGGACTATTTCCAGGCGATCGCCAATCCATTCATGGTGAACAGCTTCTTGCACATGTTCTTCGCTACCTTAGAGACCTCTCTGTTTGTGATTGGCGGCATCAGCGCTTGGTACGTGTTGAATAAGCGCCATGCTGAGTTTTTTAGCAAATCCCTGAAGGTTGTTCTAGCCGTAGCAATTTTAATTGCCCCGCTGCAAATTTTTGTTGGTCACCTCAGCGCCGAGCAAGTTTATCATCACCAGCCTGCCAAGCTAGCTGCCATGGAAGCCCAGTGGGAAACGGTTCCCGCAGGCCAGCCCGCTGCCTGGAGTCTAGTAGCCCTGCCTAACGATCGGGCTGAGCGCAACGAGTGGGAACTAAAGATTCCTGGTGCCCTCAGCTATTTGCTGGAATTAAAGCCAACCCTTGATCAGCCTGTGCGAGGGTTGAAGTCATGGCAGCCAGAAAATCGTCCCCATATGGTGGGTTTGATCTACTACTCCTTCCGCATTATGGTAGCAATCGGCCTCTTTTTAGCCGCGCTCATGACCGTCAGCGCCATCCAATGGGTGCGGGGCAAACTAGCCGCAGAGGTCATTACCCAACAGACTTGGCTAATGCGAGCATGGGTCTTTGCTGCTCCCCTAGGCTACCTAGCAGTAGAAACTGGCTGGATTGTGCGCTGTGTAGGACGACAACCTTGGTTAGTGTATGGCGAGTTGCGCACTCTAGATGCTGCTTCTAAATTGCCTGCGGGCGAGGTGTTATTTTCCCTCACTGGACTGACCATCATGTATGTGATCTTCCTCGGTGCAGCCCTCTACTTTGGTGGTCGCATCATTCGCAAAGGCCCCAATTTAGAGCTTCAGGCACCATTGGTGGGTAATCAGCCGAAACTAGGGCTGGAGCTGGCCCAACATGCCCCCGATCAACGTCCTGCGGAGGCACGCCAATAGGAGTTTGGACTTAGGAGGTTGAATGATGGAACCACTGCAACCGTTACAGAATTTCTTACCCCAGGTTTGGTTTTTTATCTTGGGTCTATTTCTGTTTCTCTACGTACTGCTGGATGGGTTTGACCTAGGGGTAGGCATCCTCTCTCTGACAGCATCGAGTGAAGAACGACGCAGCATTCTAATGACCAGCTTGGGTAACGTTTGGGACGCAAACGAAACCTGGCTAATTTTGATGGGGGGGTCGCTGTTTGGGGCTTTTCCCCTGGCCTATGCCACGATTTTGAATGCCCTGTATATACCAGCAGTAATCATGGTAGTGGGTCTAATTCTGCGGGCTGTGTCCTTTGAGTTTCGAGAAAATGCTGACAACAAGCTGGTGTGGAATATTGCCTTTGGCGTGGGCAGTTTTCTCGCAGCCCTGGGTCAAGGGTTTGCCTTGGGCAGTGTCTTTGAAGGGATTACTGTAGACGCTGATGGCCACTTTGCAGGGGGTGTTTGGGACTGGCTGACTTGGCGATCGGTAATTGTCTCGCTTACCCTAATTCAGGCGTATGTCTTGGTTGGCTCCACCTATCTAATTCTCAAAACCTCTGGAGAGTTGCAAGCCACCCACTATAAAACTGCTACGATCGCCACCTGGACTACCCTAGCTGGAGCTGTTTTCATCACCGTCAGCACCCCACTGCTTTCAGACAATGCGCGAGAGCTACTGTTTTCAGTACCGATGGTCTATATTTTTGGAACAATTCCTGTGCTGGGGGTTTTGCTGGTGTTTTTGTTGCTGCGCAGCCTCAAACGTCGGGAGGAAAATACACCTATTATCTGGACGTTCCTACTATTTTCCCTATCGTTCATTGGGCTGGGGTTTATTATTTTCCCCAATATCATTCCACCCAGTGTCACAATCTATCAGGCTGCCGCTTCTCCTAGCTCCCTGGTGTTTATGCTCACCTTCATCGGTTTCCTGATTCCGATCGTGTTGGCTTATAACGTTTACAACTACATCGTATTCCGAGGTAAAGTCATCGGGGCTACCTATGAGTAGTTGGTGAGTAGTTGGTCACTGCTGGCTTCGCACCCAGAGCAGCCCTAAACTAGTGCTGCATTAGTGATAATTATTCCAGGGATCAGAAAGAGACACTTAAGCTCCTCTCCTGGGCTTCGGGAGAGGAGTTGGGATAAGGACAATTGTTGCAACCTAAATTGAACGACCATAAACGACTATATCTGTACCGAGGGTCGTAAACATCTGACGATAACTATTCAGACTTAGGTCTTTGTGAGGTTATTCGTGAGATCATCCCTGAGAGCCAGAGAGCACCGGCAACCAGAGTACTAGGGTTTGATCTACACCGCCAGCTTACTTCCCTTATATCGTTTTGGCAGAAGAGGGGGTGGAAGGACGAGGACAGACCTTCTCGGAGGTATCTGACTTAGAAATGTCTGAACTAGTGAGCTGGTGCAAAAATTCACGAATTGTCTGGAAGTAAGCTTCACCAGCGGTTTTAGCGTTGTTATTGTGCTCGCCGTTAGGCACCAGCCATAGGCGCTTTGGCTCTGGAGCGGCGGCAAATAACTGTTCACTCATGGTAAAGGGTACGTCACGATCGGCAGTGCCATGGATGAACAGCACAGGCATGTTGAGGGAAGATACTTTATTGATCGAAGCAAAGCGTTGATGAAGGAGCAACCTGATCGGCAAGAACCTAAACAGGGGTTGATAGGCTGCCATTGCTTGGATAGAGGTGAAACTGCTCTC
>JANWZG010000234.1 GCA_025054735.1 Cyanobacteriota bacterium
GGACTGGATCGGTCACCTTTAGCTGTAGCTGAGACTGAGCATGGCCGCAATTGATGGCAATTTCTATCCAACCGTGGCTGCCAATCAGGGCAACGGGCTTACCTTTTTCCACGCTGCCATAGGTTCGACGGCCAGGAATGCGGAGTGAGCCTAGATTTACAAACCAGTTGCGACTACCCACCCACTTGCCAGGGATGTTAGTCACCAGATTACCAAACCGATCGCAGTATTGAATAGCCCCACGGATGCCTGCTGTGGTTTGAATAGGGGCAGGAATCGCTAACTCGACTAGGGTTGTAGTATCGATTAGTGTTCCTAGGCGCTCAAGCTCAACACCTGTAGCTAGATAGGCCGCCGCTGGGGCAAAAATGTCCCGCCCATGAAACGTTGCACTAGGGCGACTTGTGCTCCAGGAGCGGTGATTGGTCAACTCTACCCCCAGCAAAGCTGGATAGCGGCGCAACACACCACTAAAGATGCCGTTGTCTGGCCCGACTAGAAAACCAGGGGCAATGCGGAGGGCGATCGCCCGTCGAGTATGCCCTACGCCTGGATCCACAACAGCTAAGTGCACGGTGCCGGCTGGAAAGTAGGGCACTGCATTCATTAAGTTAAATCGTGCTGATGCGATGTCTTGGGGCGGAATTTGGTGCGAGAGATCAATGGTAGTGATAGCAGGGTTAATGCTGGCAATTACCCCCTTCATAATTCCGACATAGGCATCTCGATCGCCAAAGTCTGTCAGTAAGGTAATTAGGGGCATCATGACGACCAACAGGTCAAGGACTAGTTAGGCACCAACGGCTTCCTTCGCAGCATACATCACTTCTACACTGATTTCAGTAATGTTTCGCTCTCGGGCAAATTTTTCTGTATTCCGCTTTACCTTACCTCGCACAAAGCCAGGAATCTTATTCAGCTCAGCTTGGGCATCTTTTGTCCAACTGAGGTCAGACTCGGCTGATAGGGCCTTGGTGACTACATCTTTAGTATCATGCCCACCAAAGATTTCTAGGAGATGATCTTCCATACCCAAGGTGAAGGAGTTGTAGATCAAGTCACAGATTTGATTGGTGCCTTCATAGCCTAGGAAGGGTTTGTAACCAAGGGGAAAGTTTTGAATGTGCACAGGGGCAGAAATCACCCCACAGGGGATGTTCAATCGTTTGCCAACGTGGCGTTCCATCTGGGTGCCAAAGATGGCTGCGGGTTCTACGCGGGCGATCGCATCCCCAACAGTCCCGTGATCATCGGTAATCAGCACCTCGTCACAAAAACCTTGCACTTGCTCCCGGAACCAATCGGCATCGTACTTGCAGTAGGTACCTGCCCATACCACTTTAATCCCCATTTCTCGGGCCAGAATCCTGGTAATTGCCGCAGCATGAGTGTTGTCACCATAGACAACGGCTCGCTTGCCCGTGAGGTTTTGGCAGTCGATCGAGCGAGAGAACCAAGCCGCTTGAGACACATGCAACGTCTGTTCAGCAATAAAGCCTTCATAGTTAACCGTAGCGCCTTGGCTTGTCAACACCTGCTGAATAGCACGAATGCATCGCGCAGTCTCTACTACACCCATGGGAGTGATGTCCACAAACGGCATCCCCAGCTCATCCTTTAGGTAGGTGGCGGTCATGCGCCCTAATTCTCGATAGGGGACTAGGTTAAACCATGCGCGGGGCAGGCGTTTCAAATTATGGACAGATGCTCCTTCTGGGATGACTTCGTTCACCTGGATGCCCAAGTCGGCCATGAGTCGTTTGAGTTCTGTACAGTCATGGTGATTGTGGAATCCTAGGGTGGAGATGCCAATGATGTTAACTGATGGTTCTTCGCTCTTGGTAGTGACCAAGTCTCCTTGTTTACGAGCTTTGTCAATGTAGAATTGCACGACCTGCTGTAGGGTACGATCGGCAGCTTGCAGTTCATTAACCCGATAGTGGTTGACATCCGCCAAGAGGACATCTGCCTTAGCATCCAGTTGTGCCCGCTCTACAAAATTGTGCAGGTCTTCTTGCAAAATGCTGGAGGTGCAGGTTGGGGTTAACAGAATCAAGTCAGGTTGTTCTTCTTTGTCTTTGCGGGTGATGTTGTCCACAACCTTTTCCTGGGAGCCACGAGCCAATACGTGACGATCCACAACACTGGCAGTGACTGGGGTAAAGTTTCGCTCTCGCTCCAACATCGATCGCATGACGTTAAAGTAGTCATCCCCTAAGGGAGCGTGCATGATGGCATGGACATTCTTAAAGGCACTGGCAATGCGGAGGGTGCCGATATGAGCAGGACCAGCGTACATCCAATAGGCCAATTTCATAATCTATTTAGATCTCCCTTGAAATGAAAATGGTTATCCCCAGGAGTTTTCAGCTTATCGGCTTAGGGACAGTCCTGATCTGGAATTGCAATAACTTGTAATACCACCTGTTGGGCAATCTGGCTACGATCGCTCAGCCATAGACCACCTTGGGTTGTAACCGCCAGCCCAACTCTATGGATTGCCAGTCACCAATGCCCAAAAAGCGATCGTTCTCGTCTAAGACTCGACAGGCTCCAGGCAACATCCCTGGCTGTGGTGGCCTTGCTAGGCGCTGGCCGTGCCCCCACCGCTGGGCCTCTTGAGCTGACAGGGTGATGGCTGGTAAATGGGCGAGGGCTAGCTCTGGGCCGATCAACGGGGTGGTATCGGTAATCGCCTCTAGGGCAATACTGTCAGCTAAGCAAAAGCCGCCGCTGTGGGTGCGTGTGAGGGCGGCAAGGGTGCCTCCAGTTTGGAGTAGATCTCCCATGTCGCGGGCGATCGAGCGAATGTAAGTGCCTGAACTACAGTGAATAGCTACCTCCAGTTCTGGAAAGTCACCTGCCCGCCAGTCCAACACGTCAAGGCGATAAATCTCCACTAATCGGGGTGGCACCTCAATGTCAATCCCTGATCGGGCTAGAGTGTACAGACGCTGGCCACCTACCTGGATAGCACTGTAGCGGGGTGGCAGTTGTTGAATAGTGCCTAGAAATGCAGGCAAGATAGTTTGCACCTGCTCTAGGCTTAGGGTTGGGGTAGGACGACACTCCATTACCTCGCCCTCTAGGTCGTCGGTGGTGGTGCGTAGGCCAAACCGGATAACCGCTCGGTATGCCTTCTCTGGGGGCAAAAATTGCAGCAGGCGAGTGGCTTTACCTACGGCGATCGGCAATACCCCTACGGCTGCTGGGTCAAGGGTTCCCCCATGCCCAATCTGGCGAATTTTCAGCACCTTGCGTAGTTGGGCAACACAGTCGTGGGATGTTATCCCAGCGGGCTTATTGACATTCAAAAATCCCTGCACAATCCTGACTCTATCTAGGTATTTAAGCTGACTTATGGTGAAGCTGATGCTCGATCATCGCTAACAACTGTTTCAGCTTAACGGGCTTGCTGAGATAGTCAGTTGCACCCGCGGCCAGACAGCGATCGCGATCGTGCTCCATCGCTAGGGCAGTCAGGGCAATAATAGGAGTAGCAGCGATCGTAGGGTGACGGCGAATGTGCTGCATAGCCTCTAGACCATCCATGACGGGCATTTGGATATCCATCAAGATTAAATCAGGTTGTTCTTGTTGGGCAAGGTTGACTACTTCTTGACCATCTCTAGCGATCAACAGACTGTAGCCTTTGGCTTTCAAGTAGCTAGAAATAGACAACACGTTAGCATCGTTATCTTCGGCTAGTAAGATGCGATAGGCAGTGGGCTGCTGGGGAGCAGTAGAGTCAATCGCAAGGGATGAGTTGCATGGGTCATCTATCTCTGAGATGGACTTGGTGACAGTTGCAGAGCGATAGGGAAGGTCAATCATAAAGCAACTACCCACCCCAATCTCACTGGTTACTCCTACTTGCCCTCCATGCAGGTCTACAATTCGTTTCACTAGGGCTAGCCCTAGGCCAGTGCCTTCATATTTGCGGTTGAGGGCACTATCAATTTGAACAAAGGGCTGAAACAGCTTATCCATCTGGTCTGGAGTCATGCCAATGCCAGTGTCGGTCACGGCGATGCGGACATAGTTATGAATAATCAATAGGTCGTCGTGGGGTGGCAGTGGTGTGGACTGGGGGCCAAGCCCTAACTCTTGCTCCAGGGGGGTGCGGTAGGTTCTAACCCTAGTGATGCCGGAGAGGGGCGGTGCTTCCGTGGGGGCTACTTGGTGGTGAAGGCTTACCTCTAGGGTAATGCGTCCGTGCTCTGGGGTAAATTTCACCGCATTGCTGAGTAGATTGATCACAGCTTGGCGAATGCGCCGCTCATCTAGGCAAAGCTCAGGGAGATGAGGGGGGAACTTAGTAGCAATGTGGATTTGTTTTTTGAAGGCCTGTTGTTGGATAAAGATTAGGCAGGATTCGCACAGGGGCACGATCGCTGTCGGTGCTAGTTCCAATTCCATTTGTCCAGACTCAATTTTGGCGAGGTCAAGAATGTCGTTAATCAGGGTTAATAGGTGAGATGCACTGCGCTCGATCGTTTGCAGGGCATTTTTTTGAGCAGTCGTAATGGCCCCAAATATCTGCTCTTGCAGGCCCTCGGTCATTCCCAAAATGGCATTAAGGGGGGTGCGCAGTTCATGGCTCATGTTAGCCAGAAACTCGTCTTTAAGGCGAGTAGCTCGCAATAGCTCATCATTGGCCCTGAGCAGTTGCTCATGACTGGTTTGTAACTGGGCGTAAAGCTGAGATTGCTGAATGGCGATCGTCAACTGACTAGCAATTTCTTGCAGAAGTTTAATTTCCCAAGGCCGCCATTGACGAGGTGTGTGGCACTGGTGAGCAATAACTAGCCCCCAAAGGCTGTCTTTGTCTACGATGGGCACCACTAGCTTGGCACGGACATTGATGCTGTGCAAGAACTTTGCTAAGCAGGGCAATACTGGGCCGTGTTCACGATCAGTGAGGGCATACACCCGCCCTTGTATGTAGCGCTGATAGTTTTCTTGGGGAAATGTCTCCTCTGGAAAGATTTTGTCGAGGATAACTGGCAACTCTGGTAATGTGGCTTCGGCGATAACCTGTCCAGAGCCATTGGGGAGAACTCGATAAACCAACACCCGATCGGCCCGCAATACTTCCTGAAGCTCAGTGACAGCCGCGTTGAGAATATCGACTAAGTTGAGAGAGGCACGAATTTTCTGAGTAATAGTGTTGACAATATGTTCTCTATCAGCCTGCTGACTCAGCCACAGTTCTGCCCGCTTACGTACATCAATGTCTTGAATTTGCACCACAAAATACAGAGGTTGATTGTGGTCATCACGCACCAACGAGGCAGTTGATCGTCCCCACACGACTTGCCCTTGACTGGTCACCAAGCGCTGCTCGACGTTGAAGCTGTGGTTGTTGCCTGCTAACACAGCGTCATATAGGGTCTGGCTAGCGGCAGCATCTGGGGAGTAGATAACATTCCAGATTGTTAACTCCAGCAAGTCGGCTGCATCATAGCCTAAAAACTCGCAAAGGGCAGCATTGACCTTCAGAAACTGCCAGTTGGGCGAAACCAGTGCCATGCCAATGGCGCTGCTGTTAAAGGCATTGCGAAATAATGTTTCACTCTGGCGCAGGGCTTGCTCAGTTTCCCGTAGACGGGTAATATCACGCCCCACAGACTGAATTTCAATCAGGTTGCCTTGGTCGTCAAAAATGCCCAAATTCACCCATTGAGTCCATCCCAACTGCCCTGATGCTCGCCGATTGCGGTTGATATTTTCCATGATGGGTCGATCGGGCCTCATGGCAGCAATCTTTTGTTTCAGAATTGCCATATCTTCAAGGGGGACAACTTCACCCCACTGCATCCCCACAATCTCGGTTGGCGATTTACCCAAGGCACAGCATAGGGCTGAATTAGCAAAGGTAATAGTGGTATCGGCAGCCGATCGCGCTACAAATTCGGCCTGGGTTTCCACGAACTGCGTGGTAGTTAAGGCTATAGCTGTTGGATTGGTAGCAGCTAGCAGGTGCATGATTCGATCTGGGGTCAGCAGACCAATGAGGCGATCGTCTGCGTCTACCACAGGCAGATGGTAAATTTGGTGGTGTTGAAACAGCGCTAGGATCGTGGCAATATCGACCAAGGCCGAGGCTGGGCAAGTGACGACCAATTGGTGCATCACAGTGTGCACAGGCAGTTGATCAAGGGGAACAGTCTGCTGATAAAGATGTACAAGATCTTGCTCAGAGAGCATACCCACAATAGT
>JANWZG010000235.1 GCA_025054735.1 Cyanobacteriota bacterium
CGGCCATCAGATTCGCCAAGTGGTACCAAAATGCAAGCTTGGTAGTTGGGCTGAGTGCACCATAGGCCCTAGAGATCAAGGAGTCACCCTTAGTAAACAGTGTCCGAACAGCTTGCAACTGTTCAACGTGAGCCATTGCTTGAACCTGCTGCAACAAGCCCTCTACCTGCTGCGATCGGCTAGAACTAGGAGCCGCAGGCATCACCAAGTAGCTCAGATCTGTGTATATATGCCAGAAGACATCCATCTGGTCGTCGGCGCATAGCCTCTGAAACTGAGCTACGACCGATACTGCTCCCGATGCCACCCCTAATACATCCCTGGCTACTACGTGAGCACTGGAGAAACGTGATAAGTTGAAACCCATGGCCGCAACCATACCTGTAAGTTTAGATCAGCACTCAAACGCAGGGAACAGTGATCAGCTTCGTCCTGGCTTAACCCAGTTCGCTGGAAAACGGCATCCTATGCTACTATATTGCAATATTTATTTACAATTTGCAAATAAGATTTACAAATCATCTTGATTATGGGTATTAATGACTGATTCTCTTGCTGGTAGCCACCTGATTAGTGCGGTGCTATCCCCCGCCATTCGATTATGGCTGCGCTCTCAAGTGCAGCGAGCTGAGGGTCTGCAAGTAGGAATTACTGGTAGCGATCGTCAGCTATTGTCAGGCTACATCCCAGAGGTTAGCTTGGCTGCTCACCAGATTATCTATCAGGGGTTGCATCTTAGCCAGATGCGGGTTCAGGGGGGCAATATTCGCATTAATTTGGGGCAGGTACTACGGGGTAAGCCTTTGCGCTTGCTCGAAGTGGTGCCCGTAGCAGTAGAACTGTTGTTAACGGAGGCCGATCTGAATGCGTCTTTATGCTCAGATCTACTACGCGCTGGTGTAGCTGACCTGCTGACAAAATTATTCCAGGCCCAACACAGTCTACCGTTACCAGCAATCCCCACTGGTTCAGACCAAGTGCAAATCCACCAGTCACAGATGGCGATCGTCTCTGGACGGGTAACCTTGGAGGCATCTGTGATCATTGCGAACTATGCTCCAGTAACGATTGTGCTCCAGGCAGGTATTGAAATGGTGGAGGGGCGCAAGCTGTGTTTAGTGAACCCTTGTCTGTTAGATAGCTTTCAAACCACTCAGGGCAGAGCGATCGCTGAGCTAGACGGCTTCTACATTGACCTAGGCCCAGACGTTAACATTCACACCCTATCCCTGAGGGATCATGACCTGATTTGCCACGGCTGCCTCAACGTTGTCCCCTAGTCCTCGATTTTTGCTTAGGTGTGCAAGAGGTCGATTACACTGGTATTCAGTGCTGGCTACCCACTGTTACGATGAACTGACAGGTTAATGCTCACGACAGTCAACCGCAAATCACTCCGTTGGCAACGTAAGCGCTACTCTCCGATCGCGCGACAGATTGATGTGTTTGGGGTGGCACTGAAGCTAATGGTGGATCTGTGGTGGGATCGGCTCATGGCCCATAACAGCCAAGATCGAATCCATCGTCGTGCCCAGTGGTTGGTCGGTGCTCTGCTGGACCTAGGCCCCACGTTCATTAAAATTGGGCAAGCACTCTCCACTCGTGCTGACCTACTGCCCTTGGAATATGTCCGGGCGCTCCAGACTTTGCAAGACCAAGTGCCTGCCTTTCCTAGCAACATTGCCATTTCCATTATCGAGACAGAACTAGGGAAACCCATCCATGTGCTCTTTCGAGATTTTGACCCAGAGCCGATCGCCGCAGCCAGCCTAGGGCAAGTTCATACTGCCCATCTCCATACTGGCGAGCATGTGGTCATTAAGGTGCAGCGTCCTGGTTTAGAGAACTTGTTCGACTTAGACTTCAAGGTATTGCAGCGGTTGATCAAGATCTGCCAGCGAACTATGGCCTGGACGCAATACTACGAGCTAGATGAAATTTACAAAGAGTTTTTTACCGTGCTCTACCGGGAAATTGACTACATCCAGGAGGGCAAAAATGCTGATCGCTTCCGAGAAAACTTTAAGAACTATCCCCGCATTCGTGTTCCTAAGATTTACTGGCAGTACACCACGCGGCGGGTATTGACCATGGAATACTTGCCGGGGATCAAGGTTAACGATCGGCAAAGCCTAGAAGCCTGCGGAATTGATCCCAAGGAAATCAACAAGCTTGGTATCTCTAGTTACCTGAAGCAATTGCTGCAAGATGGGTTCTTTCAAGCGGATCCCCACCCTGGTAACTTAGCGGTGTCCCAACAGGGCGACCTGATTTTCTATGACTTTGGCATGATGTCGGAGGTGAAACCCCTTGCCAAGGGTCAAATGATGAAGACCTTCTTTGCCATTATGCGCAAAGACACAGACGAAGTAGTAGACAGTTTGGTGGACATGGGGTTGCTGGTGCCCGTCAAGGATATGACCCCCGTGCGCCGCATCATTGGCTTTTTACTGGAACAATTCGTAGAACGTCCCTTGGAAATTCGAGCGTTTAAGCAACTCCGCAATGAGCTGTATGCCATGTTTATCCAGCAGCCATTTCGCCTGCCTGCTCAGATGACCTATATCGTCAAGTCGCTCACAACCCTAGATGGTATCGCTCGAACGTTGGATCCAGAGTATAGTTTGTTAGCGGGCGCCCAACCATTTCTCCGCAGTCTTGCCCTGGGTGGACGGGGACAGGGTAATGTTGTCACAGATATAGTGCGACAGGCGCGGGAAGTGCTCAACCAACAGTTGAACAAGCCTAGCCGAGTGGAACTGGCAATTCGCCGATTGGAAGACCGCCTAGAGCAGGGAGAACTGGAGTTACGGGTACGCTCAATAGAGAGCGATCGTGCCCTTAAGCTCCTTAATCTAGCAGTCAAGAGTTTGATATATGCTTGCATGACAGGGTTCACACTGCTGTCTGGAACGGTATTGCTGTTGGGTAAGTACGTGAGCTGGGCGATCGTTGCCTTTTTGCTCACAGGTGTGTGTTGCATCCTGCTGATACGTTCCCTAATTCGGCTGGGGTTACAAGAACGCCTTGATCGCCTGCTAGATTGATCGTCAGTTCTAGACAATGAGGTGGTTGCAAGATCACCCTAATGTTGCTAGGCACCTACAACCGTTTAGCCTTGTGTGCGCTGCACCCAGTGCATGGCTTCGGTATACCCAGGGGGGTCATCGTCGCTGTCACTGGAGCCTGCATCGAGCACCCGAAACGGCGGCAATGTGCGTTGTTCCAAGTCATTTCCCATAACCATGAACCCTGCGAAATGCCTGTTTCCACTGTATGGGTTGCTAGCCGTCCAGCATCACTCGTCCTGCCATCCCAAGGCACGCCATGATTGACCACGATCGCCTCTTCAAAGAACTGCTCACCACCTTCTTCTGGGAATTCCTGCAACTCTTCTGCCCAGAAGTCACCACCTACATCGACCCTGACTCCCTCACCTTCTTGGACAAAGAAGTCTTCACCGACGTAACCGCCGGAGCCAAATACGCAACAGACCTGCTCGTGCGCGCCAAGTTTCGGGAGCAAGAAGCCTACTTCCTCATCCACCTAGAACATCAAGCCCAGCCCCAGCCAGCCTTTAACAAACGCATGTTCCGCTACTTTGCCCGCCTGCATGAAACCTACGATCGTCCCATCTATCCCATCGTCCTCTTCTCCTTCCCTGAACCGCGCACTTTGCAGCCAAGACACTATGAAGTCACCTTCCCAGATGGCACCATTCTCCAGTTCAACTACCGCGTCATTCAACTCAACCAACTCAACTGGCGAGACTTCTTGCAGCAACCAAATCCAGTTGCCAGTGCCCTGATGGCTCGCATGAATATCGCCCCCGCAGACCGACTGCGAGTCAAAGTCGAATGCCTGCGACTGTTGGCTACCCTACGGCTCAACCCAGCCAAAATGCAGTTAATTTCTGGGTTTATTGACACCTACCTGCGACTTAGTGCCGCAGAACAGCAGGCGTTTCGAGCAGAACTTGATACCATTGAACCAGAAACCAAGGAGGTGGTTATGCAGATTATCACCAGTTGGATGGAAGAAGGGATCCAACAAGGGCTGCAACAAGGACGGCAAGAAGGAAAGCGAGAGGAAGCGTTACGGACGGTATTACGGTTGCTCAATCGTCGGTTTGGCACCCTCAGTGCCGATCGCCGCTCCCAGATTCAAACCCTAGCCCTGCTGCAACTTGAAGACCTGACCGATGCCCTGCTGGACTTCACCAGCCTAGCAGACCTGGATCAATGGCTGCACAATCTTGCCACCCAGATTGATTGCCTTACCCAGCAAATCACTACCCAGCTAGGAGACCTGCCCCCCGACCTGCGACTGACCTTGCAGCAGCTATCCCTAGCACAACTGGCGGCTCTGCCAGTAGCCTTGCCCAGCTTGTCCCAAATGGCTGACCTAGAAGCGTGGCTGACAGCACAAACCTCTAGCACTGATGCACCATAGCCCAATCTACTTGCTGAAGCTTAAGTGAAACAGTTGCGATCGATTTGATTGAGGAGTGACTAGGGTGAAGGGGTTGGCAAAGCAGATACTCGGCAGCATTAGAATCTTACAGTCCCTCGGGAAAAATCCCTAGCCTAGACCTGATCAGGATCTAACCCTTGACTACGGAGAAAATCCGCCAGTCGTTCTGCCCGTTGCCGCTCTGCCTCAGCCCGCTGCGCTTCTGCCTCAGCCCGTTGGCGCTCTGCCTCAGCCCGTTGGCGCTCTGCCTCAGCCCGCTGCGCTTCCGTCTCAGCCCGTTGGCGCTCTGCTTCAGCCTGTTGTGCCAACTCCATGGCTGTTAACAGCCGCTCTCCCGTTTGGGCATTCTCTAGCACTACTTGCCCATCTTGCAGGCTAATCCACAAGCCCAACACCCGGGAAAGAATTCGTCCCTCCTCATCAGGGGTAATCGGTTGATAGACACCAGGGGCAACTAGGCGATACCCAAGTACTTCTTCCCAGGTTTGCTGGCGATTCCTACGCCGATCAAGAATAATGTACTCCTGCACCTGAGCTTGGGCATAGTGTTGCACTTTGGTTTCTCGATCCACATGGCGATAGCGGGGAGAGACGACCTCCATCACAACGGCTGGACGCACTCCCTCTTCTGCTACTACAAAGGTGAAGCGATCGCGCTCTGGCTCTTGCACATCAAACACTACCATCACATCTGGGGAATGGTCGCCTAGGTCAATATCCCACTGAATCAGAAGATCGCTGTAGACACAGGTGTTGGGTTGATGACTAAACCAGCGCTTCAATAAGTCTTTGAGGGTGCTGACGATGCGATCGTGAAAGGTATTTGTGGGCAAGTGGTCACCCTCCCTGGGATGCAAAAACTCAGCGTCGGTTAGGGGGGTCCAGATGATTTCACCAGTCCCATCAGGGTGCTCGACCCATTCCTCATGCCAACCCGTCTCAGCAAAGTTAGCTGTGCTGGGTGAGGTGGTAGCTGTGCTGGAGTTCTGAGGATTTGCGATCGTTGATGTCATAACCCTCAATCAAACCTAACGTGGATGAGAGACCCTAGAGAATCCATAATGCCTCTATCATACTGGCTTACTGTGACCTCGCCAATAATACCAATTTGCCAAAAGCTAGCTACATAACCCATTAGTTCATAATGTTAGTTCGTAATCAGGACTTAAGTCCTGACTGAAAGCTATCTACAGCGACATTATGGGGAATTGGAATAAGGCATGAGTAGGGTTGCTTCTAACAGGTGGGGGAGACATCCCTCAGTCTTTGCCCATAATTACATCGACATCTTGATTGTTGAGTACGCGGGTGCATTAGACCAGATACATAAAACAAGCTGTATACTGTACGAACAACGTAAGTAAGTACCCAAACTCCTGCTAGGGAGGCCGTGGTTTGCCCAGTGGAAAAAAGCAAGTGAAGAAGCAGTTAGTGGAGACACCAAACCGATGGTTCAACAACTCAACCCCACTCCCAGCCACTATCAATTCCTTGACCCACCCAGTGATGACGACTTCTTCTACCCAGAAAGCGATGGCAAGCCCATGGCCGATAACACCACCCAATTTTACCTGATGATCAAAATTCAGGGTGGAATTGATGCCCTCTATGCCCAAGACCCCAACGTCTTTGTAGCTGGAGACCTGCTGTGGTATCCCATTCGCCACTCGTTGGAAAGGCAAGCTCCCGATGTCATGGTTGTTTTCGGTCGTCCTAAGGGACATCGCCGCTCCTACAAGCAGTGGC
>JANWZG010000236.1 GCA_025054735.1 Cyanobacteriota bacterium
CTATTCCCTTGGTGGCATTGCCCTAGCAGGGTTTGTTGCCGCTTACTTCTGCGCTGTCAACACCTTGGCATATCCAGTGGAATTTTATGGCCCAGTGCTAGAGGTGAAAATGGGAGTTGCTCCCTACTTTGCTGACACGGTGAAGCTGCCGCTGGGTGCTCATACTCCCCGTGCATGGTTGGCCAATGCTCACTTTTTCCTGGCATTTTTCTTCCTACAGGGTCACCTGTGGCATGCACTGCGGGCAATGGGCTTCGACTTCAGACGGGTGGAGCAGGCGCTAAATGCGGTTCCTAGCTCATAGCTGAGTTTGGGGTGCAGAGTTTCAAATCGGAGAGGTTTTGAGTTTAGCTGTTCGGCAAGTTACTATCCCGCTCCACGCCCTGAACTCTGCACTCCACGACTAAGCTTCATATCCTTACTCTGGCTCTGGCCCCTGTGTCCATAGCTTGAGCAACGCGGAGAACTTACAAACGATGGACTAAGAAGTGAATTAGGGATTGATATGTCGAAGAAGATTGGTTTGTTTTACGGTACGCAGACGGGGAATACTCAGACGATCGCTGAGATGATTCAGGCAAAATTGGGCAGCTCGGTGGTAACACTGCATGATATTGCTAACTGCGACGCAACGGATTTTGCAGACTATGACTGTCTGATTATTGGCTGCCCTACGTGGAATGTCGGCGAACTGCAAAGCGATTGGGATGGGTTTTATCCAGAACTGGATGCGATTGATTTCACTGGCAAGCTAGTGGCATACTTTGGTGCTGGCGACCAGGTGGGCTATGCAGACAATTTTCAAGATGCGATCGGAATCTTAGAGGAAAAGATTTCAGAGCGTGGTGGCAAGACAGTCGGTTATTGGCCTACAGTGGGCTATGATTTCAACGAGTCAAAAGCTCTGCGTGATGGCAAGTTTGTAGGGTTGGCGATCGACGAAGACAACCAATCTGACCTGACGGCTGAGAGAGTAGACGCTTGGGTGGCGCAGCTTAGACAAGAGTTTGGTTTGTAGAGTTGGTTTGTAGTGTCTAACCATGCAAGCAACATCACGAATCCTAAAACCAGCTCAATTGCCAGAGCCAAGGGCTATCTGGCTTGGTGCTAGCACTAGTTTGCAACAATTCGACGGACGGTTGCTACGACGGTTGTCGCATTATTCACCGATCGCCCGCTGGGACTATTGCGTCACCCCTGATGAGGCTAGTTGTTTGGATACTGCCCTAGATCTCTTGCACGGTTACCTCAGTAGTAGTTATCGTGAGCCGATTCATCTCATGGGGCATAGTACAGGCGGTCTGATGGCGTTGCTCTATGCTCGCCAGCATCCAGAGCGGGTGAAATCGTTAACCTTACTGGCAGTGGGGGCTAACCCTGCTATCACTTGGCATTCCCACTACTATGCCCTCCGTAAGCTGTTGCCCTGTAGTCGACAGATCTTATTAGCCCAAATGGCCTCCTTTCTGTTCGGACAGGACAGTCCCATGGTTAAAAATCACTTAACCCGCTTGCTAGAACTCGATTTAGATTTTGCCCCCCTACCACATTCCCTTTGGCAACAGAACAAAATAGCTCAGGGTGGTGTTTCAGTGCCATTGATGGTTTGTGGCAGCAGAGATGATATGGTCGTTGATCCGGTGGCTTTAGAATGCTGGCACCCTTTTTTGAAGGCCCACGATCGCCTCTGGCTTTGTCCCTATGGACGACATTTCTTCCACTACATCCATCCCAATCTTGTCAGCCGCAAAATCCTCAAGTTTTGGCAATCGATAGAGCAGCCAGTCTCTAACCTGACATCCCTATCCATTACCCCAGTAACATCATGACGCTTTTGTGTTTAGCCTGCACGTGGCTGTTGCTAATTCTGCTGCCTTGGTGTTTGTGGGTTAGCTTGCGGGAAGGTGTGAGTCGCCTAAAGCAACTGCACAGTATTCCCTGTAGTCGCTGTGCATTTTTTACCGGAGACTATCGCCTGAAATGTGCTGTACATCCTATTACTGCATTCACCCATGATGCTATTCACTGTGCTGACTATGAACCAATAGTATCTCCCCCTGACCGTTCGCTATGTCGCCCAAATGTAAAATGTGCTGGCTGTAGGTCTGTGAGCAAAATTGCCCCAGATTCGGTAACGATTGCGTATGATAGCTGTAATACTGTTTGACTACAGCCAGTACTATGACTAAGGCTTCCATTACTGCCCCACAGCCGGGTTCTACCCTTGATCTCACCGACGATCTAGCAGAGTGCGGCTGGCGCTACGAGACTATCACCCTTGCCGACGGCACTACCACAGACATCATGGTGCCCTTGACCGAAGAGGAATTTCTCCACCCTCAGGAGGACTATCATCTGCCTAACAATACCTTCCACGATCGCGTCAGTCTGGACGTAAAAGATATTCTCACTCGTCGATACAGCGATCGTCCTGATGTTGGCGTTTTTCATGATCTGCTGATTGAGTGGGATATTCCCGGCCTCAAGGATCATGCTCCTGATGTTTGTGTTGTGTTTGGTGTACGTAACAAGGAGCAACAGCGAACTAAGTTTATCGTTGCCCATGAGGGCTGTCGTCCGGTGTTTGTCCTGGAAGTTGTCTCACCCCGCTATCGCAAAGCTGATCGTGAAACCAAGGTTGTCCACTA
The DNA here is from genome assembly GCA_025054735.1 of Cyanobacteriota bacterium. Lineage (NCBI taxonomy): Bacteria > Bacillati > Cyanobacteriota > Cyanobacteriota bacterium. Next base: position 2,649 of record JANWZG010000236.1, read on the forward strand.
CGCCCAAGCGCGGGTACAGGACTATGTACTCATTGATCGTCGCCATTATCGGGGACAACTCCTAGAAGAAGTCATTGGGTATCATCTGGTAGCTGACCATTACCAACCCATCACTCCCGATGAAGATGGTCGTATCTACTGCCCGACCCTGGGTTTGTGGCTTAGTCTGCGAGATAGCCAGGTGATTCTTGAGGATGGGGAAACGGGCGAGCGGCTTCTAACCTCCACAGAATTACAACAACAGGCACAGCAGGCAGAACAGCGAGCAGAACAAGCAGAACAGCGAGCAGAACAAGCAGAGCAGCGAGCAGAACAAGCAGAACAGCGAGCAGAGCGACTCGCTGCATTGTTAAGAAGCCAGGGGATTGACCCTGACCAGGTGGTGTAATGTGTCAGACTCTCTAAAATCGGCTCCTGGCCAGGCAGTAATTGGTTCTGAGCCACTAGGAGGTGTGTTGGCTGGGGTCACGTATCCCCTACGATTGCTGCGCCTGTTTATCCAACAACCTAGGCTCTTAAGTTACATTATCGTCCCAGTAGTGCTCAACATCCTGGTGGGAGTTGGGTTATACATTGGTATTCTGCTTCCTGGGTGGCAAGGCATCGATCGTCTGATCGCCAACTTACCGACTTGGGCAGCGTTTCTAGACTGGGTACTGCGAATCTTGCTTGCAGGCGGACTCTTGCTGTTGCTTGGGTTCCTGTTAGCGCAGTTTGGGACTCTGTTAGGCGCGCCTTGGTATGGACAGCTTGCAGAACAGTTAGAACAATGGCGACTGGGTAGTCTGCTGCCAGCAGAGCCGTTTAGTGTCAGATCTGTAATCCGAGACGTGGGACGAGCTATCCTCTATGAAGTCAAAAAGCTAGTGGTTTCCCTTGGGGTTGGTGGGCTATTGCTGGTAGTTGGCCTTGTCATACCCGGTGTAGGCCCTGCGATCGCTACGATCGGCGGCATTACTCTCTCTGCCCTAATTATCTGCATGGACTTTTTTGATGCTCCCCTAGAGCGTCGCCGTTGGACATTCCGGGCCAAACTAGGCACTGTATTTCGCACCATGCCCGCTAGCATTAGCTTTGGGCTGGTAAGCCTCGGACTAGTGAGCATTCCCTTGCTCAATTTTGTGACGGTGCCGCTCTGTGTGGCGGCTGGCACATTACTGGTGTGCGATCGTGTCCTTGCCTGTCAAATGTCTGCCAGTAACCATCCCACCACTCCTCAGGCTCAAGACCCATCCTAGTTTCAGATACGGCTAGTGTGTCCAAAATCCTTGATGCACCTCAGCCGCCTCATCTTCCATCACTGGCCCCACTACTATAATCGAGCGATCGCAGCGGGCAAAGACCTCCCGACAGGGTAGCCGCATGGTTTCATTGCGAGGGTGAGATCCGATTAACTCATACAGCCGGGCTTCACTCAGGGCGTATACTACTCGTCCCACACCTGCCCAGTGGATTGCCCCTGCACACATGGCACAGGGTTCAGTGCTAGTGTAAATCGTGCAGGTTGCTAGAAATGCTCGGTCAAACCACTGAGATGCTAGTCGCATTAGATTTGTCTCTGCATGACCCGTACAATCCCTAGATGTCACGACTGTATTTTCAGCCTTGAGCAGCAAGTTCCCGTCCCGGTCAACTAACACTGCCCCAAACGGATGGTTATCATTTGCTCTTGCATGTCGCGCCAGCTCAATCGCTTGCTGCAAGTAGCGACGATCAATTTCACTCAACATTACTGCACCTCCGGTTGTTTACTCCAGAAACAGCCGCTGACAATATCCCAGACTAGAGGCATCAACAGCCAGTATCTGATATTACGTTGGAACTTAAATTGGCGATCGGAGACTCTCAACCCCCACCTAACGTCAGTCTCTTGGACGATCGCACTTCAGGCATCACCAAATTTAATCATATGAACTATGTGCTGTATAAAGTCGCCATGAGGCCACCCCGCCATAGAGCCATCTATTGTTTTGCTTGAGCTATATCCATAAGTTTGCCCAGTGGCTATCTGTCGATACCATTACTGTTAACCTCACTAGCTATGGTATTGACTAGTTCATACTGGGCACTTTAAACCTAAGTCTCCGTTGCCTGACAAAACTTTTGAAACTCCTATTCTCTTACATAGGTTGGGTTAGCAATAGCACAACCCGATAGAACATAGGCTAGTGTTGGATTTTACGTTGTTCAGTCCAGCCCACAAAAAAGACACAAAAAAGATTTGTCAGTCAACAACCTGAGTCTACTCGCCTAAGACCTGTCTCGGTAGGTGTTCAAAAACCCGTTGATGATTAAATGTCAATGACTAATGTAGGTTTAGAGTTCTGGAAATGCTGTCCAAGTTATCGCAGTTGCATTCTTAGGCTGCGATCGCTACCATTCCGCTATTGCTCCATCAACGTCGAAAAGTTAAGTCTCCTCTACTACAATCATTAGCAATTGTTAAGATTAACAGCGAGTGCCTACTAGTCGACCCAGGTATAGCTTGGAACACAGTAAAAACCAAAGTATGTGCACAATGAAAACGTTGGGATAGTGTTAGGCATGGAATCACGTAATTGTAATCACTCTCGAACAGCTACTAAAATCTTAGTGATTGATGATGAGGATGATATAAGAGCTAACCTGATTGATCTTTTAGAAATAGAGGGCTTTACTGCCATTGGGGCTGCTGATGGACTAATGGGCGTGCAGCTAGCACAACAGCTTTTGCCAGATTTGATCCTATGTGACATTACGATGCCCAACTTAGATGGTCATGGCGTGTTGACAACTTTGCAAAAACAGCCTCAAACAGCTCAAATTCCGCTGATTTTTCTCACGGCCAATGCAACTAAAGCCGACTTGCGTCAAGGCATGTTGCTTGGGGCTGATGATTACTTGACCAAACCCTTCACTTGCACTGAGGTGTTGCAAGCAATTTCCACTCAGCTTCATAAACGAAATGTTCGCCAGACCCTTCACAAGCAGTCATTGTTGGGTATGAGTGCAGAACAGCAATCGCTTGCGGAAGCATTACAGCAGGCGATCGTTCACCAAGAGTTGATGTTGCACTACCAGCCTCAAGTTGACTTGTCCACTGGGCAAATTATTGGCGCAGAGGCACTAGTTCGTTGGCGCAGCCCACAACGGGGATTAGTGTCACCAAGTGAATTTATTCCCATCGCTGAAGAAACTGGACTCATTCAGCAGATTGGGAACTGGGTCATTCGTACTGCTTGTACACAACTTCAGTATTGGCAATCATTTGGTCTTCCTAACTTTCGGGTTGCGGTTAATTTATCTGCTAAACAATTTGGTCAACCTCAGCTTAGTCAAGAAATCATGGCTGTTCTGGAAACAACAGGGCTGCATCCAAGCTGTTTAGAGTTAGAGGTGACAGAAAGTGTTTTAGCGGAGGATACTAAAGCCATGATTGCTACACTAAATGACCTTGAAGCCATAGGCGTACAAATTACGATCGACGACTTTGGCACAGGATATGCTTCATTGAGCTATCTCCAGCAATTTCCTGTCAATGGGCTAAAGATTGATCGGTGCTTCATCCACAATCTGCCCAAT
>JANWZG010000237.1 GCA_025054735.1 Cyanobacteriota bacterium
ACCATTGCTGGGCAATTGACCAATCAACACCAGCTACGCCTGGAATAGTAAACTCTAGCCCCATGCTGACAGCCGCTGCGTTGCAATTGAGCAGGTGGCCTAACTGTGCCAGCATAGCAACACTCAACTCTGGGCGATGACTACAGTGCCCTATTGATTGTCCTTGGGCGACTAGGGCGACCCTTGCCTGTAGACGACGAGCGGCGATCGCTGCCCAAACACCCACACGATCGCCGCCGATGATTACCAGGTCATAGTCAATCAAGGATGACACTCTCTATACTTCATCACGCTCGTTCTGAGCTTAGTAGTCTGAGACTCTAACAGTCCAAAATGCTACTTCCCTGGCATTACCTTCTCTTTGAAGAGCTTGCCAGCGGAAAAAGCAGGTACCGTAGTTGCAGGAATCAACATCTTTTCGCCAGTTTTGGGATTGCGCCCTTCCCGTGCTTGCCGTTCTCGTGCTTCAAAGGAACCAAATCCAACCAGGGTGACTTTACCACCACTAGCAACCGTTTCCATAATCGCCTCTAGCATCGCCGTTAGCACAGCGTCAGCTTCTTTCTTGGTTACGTCAACCTTTTCTGCAATTTTATCGACGAGTTCACCTTTGTTCATCTTAACATCCTCATAAGTTGTAGTTGTGTCTGGATAGTCAGATAATCAGTGTTTAGGAGGGTTTATTGTAAACTTGACAACATGGGACGTAGGCCCATGTGCCACCTAGGCCCTAGGAATCTACAGTAGGTATGAGATTCCTAGAGTCCTCACCAGACAATACATTCATGCCATATTCTAAGGGTAACTGTTGAGATTACGATCGCTAAACTTGTGAACATTGCCAGATTTCAGGTTTTCTTCACGAGTCTAGAAACCCTCATGTAGCATGTGACACCTAGACAGCTAAACTATTGGTTTATTGCAGCATCTCGATAGCACTCGGTGCCCACCGAGATACCCGAATTGCTCGGTTAACGCGATTATAGGTGCCTGCATGAAGGGCAACGATGTAAAACTTGCCATTGATTTGAGCCAAGACAGGACTACCCGATGCCCCCCCAAATGTATCGCAGTCGTGAATCAAAAAACCAAAGTCACCATCCCCTAAAATGTTGCATCCACGATGAACGCCAGCCGTGCGTCCAGGACGATTAGGTGGAAAGTCAGCCGAATATCCCACTAGGTTCAATTGTCCAGCTAGTTGCCGTAACCCTTGTGTAGTTAAACTGCGCCAGCCAATCGTGCCCTGTTGCCTGCCCAACGGTTGATCTAGCCTAATCAGCGCCCAGTCATCTTCTCCGAAGAAGCCGTTTTTGCCACTATCTCCATAGTGAACTTGCCGTGCCACCGCAGACAGTCTAGAGCGGTCATCAATTAAATTGGGGCGAAACCTAAGGGTATCGCGTGTAAGACGATTGGTGCGCTCATCCACTACACAGTGGGCATTGGTGAGCACTAGGTTATAACCAATAAGGCTGCCAGTGCAAATACTCACAATTCTGCCTCTGGCATCCACTTGTTCTAAGCGTCCGATCGCAGACCAGGGATAGGCACGGGAGGTAACGGGAAGGCGATCGTCGTCACCAACTACCTGTCGATTGCCAGTAGGATTATCAGACTGAAACAAATGCGATGGCACAAATCCATCCTGGCTGTCAGCCCTACCCTGAAGAGATGCACTGGCCCATAGGGTGGCTTGTGAACTAGCTTGACCCTGCTTGTGGTTGTGGTGTTGGAATGCTACAGCAGTGACACTATAAGCCATAGCAAATGCCCACAAGAAACCAACCAGAACCATCGCCATCAGCTTTTTAGTCATGACTGCTCCTCAACGAGGAATACTGCAATAGCCCTACAGCCAGAGTTAGATACGCCGATTGCGTGAGGCATTACGGGCTATACGACTCATGCGGATTGTTTGGGGCAACACCCCCACTAGCCGAGCAAACGCCTCATCCGGCAGTTGAGCAACCGTCTCTGCATCAAAATAATTTTCAAACTGGGTCAAAATCAACTGTGCTCGATTAGACGCGACAGCCCTATCCGTAAACTGATGGGTCAGACGAATCCATTGTCTGCGGGTTAAGTAGGCTTCTCTCCGCTCTTCATAGCTCTGTGGATACACCAGAGACAATTCTCCTACGGGAATCACTTTGAAGCAGGAGGCATCAAATGATCCACCAACGATCGCACCTGGCCCAGCAAATTCAGCATATTGTCCCTTGTATAGAATCAACCCATTTCTACGACGCTTATTGACAACTAAAAGCTGTTCGCCGTGAAGCAAGTGCAGCAACTCATCGGTAGTAGAAAATTGAGCGTCGCTAAGAGGGGGCTTCTCAGCATCCGTTCTCATCACAAGCGCTGTCATTGTTGATCTATTTCCCTACAAAAAACATCGTGGTAGATGCTAAAAACCCAGCTTGCAAATCCTACATGCTAATGATGTTCTATCACCTAATTACTATTAATTCTAGAGGTCTTGTCTGGTATTAGGAAGAATCAACATCGGCTAATGACAATTTCCTTAGGAATCCTCAGTAAGGACGTTTGTAGTCAGGACTTAAGTCCTTGACCGTATGCAAGCTTTAATGGCAACGTGATGCTATAGCCTTTCTGCTAGGCACTATACAATGCATTTCAAAGCTTGAACTGGGAAGGTCTTCGCAATGTGGCGATCGTCATCGGGTGCATCCCACTTACGCAAATAAGCCCTTAACTCCCAGCCACCTTGGCCCCCCGCGAACGGGGGGTTGGGAGAAGGGGGGCCTGATCGGAAGTCCCTCTCCCTGCTTGGGAGAGGGATTTAGGGTGAGGGCTACACAAGTGGAACGCACCTATTGTCGTCAGGGTGATTACCGTTTTCTATAAGGAAGATAGTTGTCTATAAGGAAGATAATAGTCAAATATTCATCTCGCTAATTGAGACCTATTACCCAGCTTTAGCGTCCATCCAGTTAGCACCTTGGTGAATATCAACTACCAGAGGAATACTAAGGGTGACGGCTGATTCCATAGTGGATTTAATCGCAGGCTGGAGCACGTCCCATTCTTCAGGTGGCATTTCAAACACCAGTTCATCGTGAACTTGTAACAACAACCGCGCTTGGTAAGACTGTAGCAACTCATGAATTTTTACCATCGCTAGTTTGATGATATCTGCACTAGAGCCTTGAATCGGGGCATTGGCCGCCGCTCGTAATAGTTGTGCTTCGTACTGATCTCGCAGCTTGAGCCGATTGAGATCAATGGTGCTAGGATCATGGCCTCGCAACGATCGCAGACTGTCGCTCGTGAAGTTGAAGTAACGTCGCCGTCCGCGAATAGTTTCTACATATCCCAGGGCGATCGCTTCTCGCTGTTTCTGTTGCAAATACTCAAACACCAGAGGATAGCGATCGTTAAAGCGATCAATAAATCCCTTAGCCTCGGTGATAGACACGTTAGCCTCTCGAGCAAAGCGCTGTGCTCCCATGCCGTAAATTACACCGAAGTTAATCACCTTTCCTAGGCGACGTTCATCGGGAGTAATCTCTTGCTTGTCGAACAACATCTGTGCTGTCAGAGTATGAACATCACGGTACTGCTGGTAGGTTTCTAACAGAATTGGCTCTTGGCTAAGATGGGCAAGAATGCGCAGTTCGATTTGAGAATAATCGGCTGCGACTAGTACCCATCCTGGTTCAGGCACAAATGCCTTACGAATTTGCCGACTAAAGGCTGTGCGAATGGGAATGTTTTGTAGGTTAGGGTTAGAAGAGGAAAGTCGCCCAGTAGCTGTAACCGTTTGGTTATAGTCGGTATGAACTCGTCCTGTATCCTTACGCACAAGCTGAGGCAGAGCATCAACGTAGGTTGATTTCAGCTTAGAGAGAGTGCGATGTTCAAGAATGCAGTCAATAACTGGATGATCACCTTGTAGCTTTTCTAGCACAGATGCATCCGTAGAGTAGCCCGTTTTTAGCTTGCGAGATTTGCGTTTATCTAGTCCTAGCTTTTCAAACAACAAATCACCCAACTGTTTTGGAGATCCGAGGTTAAATTCCTCACCCGCGGCGGCATAGGCCGAGCGCTCAATTTCAGCTAAGTCTTGCTCCAGGGTGCGCGAAAACTCTTGCAAGTAGGCTAAGTCAATGCGTACACCTGTGTATTCCATGGCGGCAAGTACTGGTTCTAGGGGTTGTTCCACTTCAACGAGTAGCCGCTCCAGGGTGGGAATCTGGGCAAGATCCGCTTGCAACAGAGGCAACAACCGTCGGGTTACGTAAACATCCATGCCGCAATATTGAGCTACGACTGGAATGGCAACATCAGCGATCGTCTTGCCCTTGGGTACGAGATCGCTGTAGCTCGTGGTGGGCAATTGCAAATAGCGCTGGGCTAGGTCAGTGAGGTTGTGGCTGTTCTCTGGGTTCAGAACATAGCTAGCCAACATGGTGTCAAAGACCACGCCCTGGAGGTTAATTCCCTGGGCACGGAAAATCAGGCGATCAAACTTAGCGTTTTGCAGCACTTTGGGATGTGCTGGACTTTCCAACACGGGACGCAATGCCTCTAACACGGTAGTTTTGGGCAGAGTCGTGCCAAACCGATGACCGATGGGAATGTAAACGATTTGCAACTCGCCGAGAGTAGGGTGATGGTGCTCGGAATCGGTTACAGCAGCATAGCAGCAGCCAATACCCACCAGTTCAGCATCACGGGGATCGAGGGCTGTAGTTTCGGTGTCCCAGGCGACAGGCGTAGTGCAAGCCATGAGCGTCTGCACTAGATCTGTCAATTGCTCCGGGGTATCAACGATAATGACATCTAGATCGGGGATGCTCTGCTGTTGGGCTTGAGCTGTATCTTCAGCGCTGAAAAACCAGGTATCTTCGCTGCTGTGGTTGACCACTGTGGAACCAATTGTCGAACCGTTGGTCAAACTATTTGTAGGGGTAGAGCCACTCTTATCATCTGTAGCCCAACCACTAGCAAGACGATCGAGCCGATTGAGCAAGGTGCGATCGTGAAACTGAAGTTTAGCAATCAATGGATCCAAACTAGCACGATCAAATCCACGTAGTTTGCAGTCTTCAAGGGTAAATTCAATTGGTACATCTGTGCGAATGCGAGCCATAAATTGGGAGTGAAAGGCTGCCACTTTGCCTTGTTCTAGCTTTTGTTTCACTGCCCCCTTTACTTGGTCAAGCTGGGCGTAGAGTGCTTCCAAAGAACCATAAGTCTTCAACAGTTGAGCAGCCGTTTTGGCACCAATGCCCTTCACACCAGGAATATTGTCGGAACTATCACCGCACAGCGCCTTGTAGTCCACAACTTGGGACGGAAGGATGCCAAGCTTGTCATACACCCGTTGCGCATTGTAAGCAATGGCTCCACTGCTGCGCTGGGAAAAGCCAGCCCCCATGTGCAGTACGGTGATGCCTTTAGTATCGTCTATTAGTTGAAACAGGTCTTGGTCACCGCTGACGATCGTCACACGGTATCCAGCTTGGCTAGCTTGGGCCGTCAACGTACCTAAGACATCATCGGCCTCAAATCCTGGCTTGGTAACGATCGCTACCTGCATTGCCGCCAAAAATTCTTGCAGGTTGAGCAAGTCTGGCAAAAATTCCTCTGGAGCGTCTTGTCGCCCTGCCTTATAGGTATCGTCTGCTGCATGACGAAAGGTAGGCTCGTCTAGGTCAAAGGCTACTGCTACATAGTCAGGCTTCTCAGCTTCTAGCACCTCTAGCAAGGATTTGAGGAACCCGAAGGTCACACTAGTCGGGATGCCCGTAGAGGTGCGTAGGCCGCCATCTCGGCCTTTGGCATGGGCGTAGTAAGAGCGGAACGCTAACGAGTGACCATCTACTAGCAAAACAGCAGCAGCATTGGTGGAAGGTTCAGAATTAGACACGGCTAAGGGCATAACCTCGTTACGGATGACCCTATGATGCAAGATCGGGGGCAATCTGCGCAAGGCAATTATGGGTTACAGTGTCCTAGACAACGGCAGCTTGGCAATTAAGCATAAGTGTCACAATAATGCCAGCCCATCCTCACGATAGACTGGCATCTCTACAACACGGAAATAACAAGCCTAGAATTCTAGCTCAGCCGCCTGAACTTTCTCAACTTGCTTCTTCTTCAGCACTAATAAAATCTGGGTTAGAATCACTAGCGCAAAGAAGGCTAGGAGCCACTTGATGCGATCAGGACTCTGTAGC
>JANWZG010000238.1 GCA_025054735.1 Cyanobacteriota bacterium
GTTAATCTCATACTCCCAACATGGGGCATCTAGCTCGTCTAGAAACTCTTCAGAATCTTTGAGGTAGCAAGCTAATTAACCGTAAAGGTATGGGTACCTGCTACTCAGCTCTGCTGGTGCACAAGCAGACTGGTGTAAAACTTCTTTGCTACACATAGAGCCTGAGAAGAGCAGGATTTGCCCATCAATAGTATCAAAAACTTAGATACCGTCTAAAGCTATGTCAGTGTTATCACTGTCGGTAATCTAGGCATTGCATACCTGGCACTATGTGTTGTTTTCTCCATATAAGGATCCTTACCACATAGCTGTCATTAGTGCTATCTCATCAGGAAATCCTATTCCCAAACAGCGGCCTGTTCAGATCATTGATGCCTGATTTAGATCATTGATGAAGAATCGTTACAATGCCCTAGTACTATAGTCGAATAACTTGGCTACCTGTGTTCTGTCTATGATTCTGCAAAAGGCATTCGCACAATTTAACTGGAAGGGTTTGATTCAGCCCTGGCAAGAGATGGATTGGTGGTTATTTAGTTTGCCGATCGCCCTTACAGCCCTAGGCGGAGTCATGATCAGCAGTACTGAGCGTAACCAAGGTCTGACGGACTGGTGGCAGCATTGGATAACAGGTGGCATAGGAATTGTCTTAGCGTTGCTATTAGCACGGATGCGCTATGAGATTCTGTTGCAGTGGCATTGGATTATTTATGGTGTTGTCAATTTCACTTTGATCGCCGTAAAAATTATTGGTACTGTCGGGCTAGGTGCCCAGCGCTGGATCAATATCGGTGGCTTTTATCTGCAACCATCAGAATTTGCCAAATTAGGAATAATCATTACTATTGCAGCTCTCCTACACAAGCAAACTGCTGATTCTCTCCAAGCTGTTGTTAGAACCCTAGCTGTAGCTTCAGTCCCCTGGGTTTTAGTGTTCCTAGAGCCAAATTTAGGAACATCGCTTGTGTTTGGTTCGATTACGCTGGGTATGTTGTACTGGGGCAACGCTAACCCTGGATGGTTATTGCTACTGATAGCACCATTGATCTCTGCCATCCTCTTCAACGTGCTGAACGCAAATTGGCTCATCCTAGTGCCCTTAGTGTGGGTTGCTGGACTGGGGATTGTTGGCTGGAAGACTCTGCCTTGGAGAAATCTGAGTGCATTTGCAGTTGTGGTAATCAACCTGATTTCTGGCAAGCTGGGCCAAGTGTTGTGGGGGTTGTTACAAGATTACCAAAAGCAACGGATTGTGTTGTTCTTTAACCCAGACCTGGATCCGCTAGGTGGTGGCTATCACTTAATTCAGTCTCGGATTGCGATCGGGGCTGGTGGATTGCTAGGCAAAGGCTTGTATCAGGGAACGCAGACGCAGTTGAACTTCATTCCAGAGCAATGGACTGATTTTATTTTTTCTGCGATCGGAGAAGAACTGGGGTTCGTTGGTTGTATGGCTGTGTTGGTGGCATTTTGGCTAGTGTGCTTTCGTCTGGTGGTTATTGCCCAGAATGCTAAGGATAACTTTGGCTCACTGATTGCAATCGGCGTGCTGTTCATGTTGATTTTTCAAATATTGGTCAACATTGGCATGACGATCGGCTTATCACCAGTGACGGGACTGCCCTTACCGTGGTTAAGCTATGGACGATCGGCTCTACTAGCAACCTACATTGGTATCGGGCTAGCTGAATCAGTAGCTAACCACCGCCAACGCTTTAAGCTAAAAACTTCAAGCTAGAAACCAAGTTAGAAACATAACTAGCGCTACTCAGCCATTGCCGCTAGTGGGAAATTCTGCCGTCTAGATTATACAGACTCAAAAATATAGGGGCCTGACGCTTATACGTCTGACCCCTACAGCACTGTGAGAACGTCAATGTAACTGACCAAACATGAGAGAAATTAAAAGAAATTAAACAAGCCAGCAACTCTCAGTGCAAAACTAAATCTTGAATGAATGATAGTAGAGCTGCTAGCTTAAACAGCCAGATAAACAAATCAACTAAACTACAGTGAACATCACATTCCCTAATCTCAATATCTGAACTATCCGTAAGTCTTTCCAGACTGTAGGTTTGACATCTTACTGTCCTTGTTAAGGAACACTTAAGCCAATCTCTTCAAGAGATAGTGCTTACAAGAGTTTATCGGTCACATTGTGAACAGATAGTTCTTAACCAAGTTAGGTTCAGTGTTGGAGCGAGCGAGGAGACACAGGCTCACATCCGGGGGTTACAAGGAGTAGTGTGTTGTCTGACCCTTGTTGTGTCTACATTCAAAATAGCATCTTCAACAGTTATTAGCCGCTTCTTTAACTAGAATTAACCTGTTTTAACCTGCAGTTACTAAGTCTTAAAAAGCTTGACTGTCAATGGCACCAATTTGTGCTGCTCTGTTGGGTTGTCTTGACGTAGACGGCACAATGTCAGCCATGTATCTGTAGGTGCGTTGTCACCATCTAGTCTTAAAGACTTCCCAATGAAACTGGGTGTTTTTTGCCCCTCACAGTCTAGCCCTGCGGGGCTATGCCGCAGTAGTCCTATGAAAAGCTTGCACTGCCTAAGTGTGTTTTCCCCAATCCAAGTTGAGTGGGTTGACGCGAACTCTGTCTATCAACACTGAAATTAAGCAACGGGAGACCTGTAGATCTTCAGACACTCATCACTAAGTAGTAACCTGTAAGCATTGACAGCAATCTGTGGCCGTTTATCTTGATTGCTAGGGAGCAGCGACTTGAATTGTTTGGGTGCCAGATAAACCAAAGGCACTATGAATGGCCTGGAGAGCAGTGACTCCTTGGTCGGCTGCAATGATGCAACTGATTTTAATTTCAGAGGTAGCAATCATTTGAATGTTGATCTGCTGCTCGGCAAGGGCGGTGAACATCCGGGCTGCGACTCCTGGTTGTCCAATCATGGTGCTGCCAACCACGCTGACCTTAGCAACATTTCGATCGATTACAATTTCACCCCATTCCAAGTCAGGCGCTGCGGCTGACAAAGCAGCATGGGCATCGTCAGCGTCCCCCAGTGCTACGGTGAAAGCAATATCACGGGTAGGTATGTTGTTAACAATGCGGCAACGCTGAGACTGGATGATCATGTCAACACTGATGCCTTTGTCTGCCAACAGTTGAAACAGACGAGCAGCCATGCCTGGGCGATCGGGCACCTGCCGAATAGCGAGTTTAGCCTGTTGACGATCGAGGGCAACGCCACGAATCAGTGGTGTAGCTGCCGCAGAGTCATTAGGGTCATTTGGTGCAGAATTGGGGTTGGTGAGCACAGGCATGGGTAGGCTGTTGTCGAGATCAAATGCTTGACGGAGAGCAGTGGTAGCCCGATCGCAATCCTGAATAGCTACAACACAACTAACCTGCACTTCTGAGGTAGAGATCATTTGGATGTTGATGCCAGCCGCTGCCAGGGTAGAGAACATGTGGGCAGCCACTCCAGGACGACCAATCATGCCTGCACCAATAATGCTGATCTTGGCAACATCTGCATCCACAACAGCATCCAGCGTTGACACAGGGGTGCCTGCTGAGGGATCAATGCTGGCCAAGAAGGCATGGGCGATCGCCTCCGCCTGGGTCAAAGAGTCTTTGGTAACCGTAAAGGCAATGTCGTTGGTGTTGCCATCGTGAATCGATTGAATGATTAAGTCTACATCCAGGCTATGGCGGGCAATTTCGCTAAACAACCGGGCAGCAATTCCAGGACGATCAGGTACCCGCAACAGGGCAACCTTGGCTTGATTGCGATCGCACACTACCCCATCTACAGGTCGCGATAATTCGAGGGTTTGTAGAGAGCGGGGAGGCAGTGATGGTGCTAGAACGCGGGTGCCGGGATCATCACTCCAACTGGATCGCACCACTAGGGGCACTCCAAAGTTGCGGGCAATTTCCACTGCCCTAGGATGCAAGACCTTAGCACCCAGGCTAGCTAGCTCCAACATTTCATCGCAGGTAATTTCGCTCATCAGTTGGGCTTCGGGCACTAGGCGGGGATCCGTAGTAAGAATTCCGGGAACATCGGTGTAAATTTCACAACAATCGGCCTTGAGGGCAGCAGCAAGGGCTACGGCTGAGGTGTCAGAACCACCCCGTCCTAGGGTAGTCACCTCCATAGTGGTAGTATCAGTAACCCCTTGAAAGCCTGCAACAACAACTACCTGTCCTTGATCCAGGTGATACTGAAGACGATCGGTCTCGATACTGAGGATGCGGGCACGGGTGTGCTCAGCTTCGGTCACAATGCCAACTTGAGCGCCCGTGAGGGAAATGGCAGGTTGTCCTAGTTCTTGTAGGGCAATGCTCATTAAGGCAATAGACACCTGCTCTCCCGTAGACAGCAACACATCCATTTCTCGTCGACTAGGATTGTTGGATAATTCTCTAGCTAGTTTCACCAAACTATCTGTAGTCTTGCCCATGGCTGACACCACAACCACCACACGGTGCCCCGCATTGACGGTTCGTACCACCCGGCCTGCCACAGCCTGAATTCGCTCAATCGACCCAACGGATGACCCCCCGTATTTCTGCACGATTAGCGCCATGGTTGTTTCCCTAACTACCCTTTTATCTTGGAATCACAGTCCTTTACTGTACTACGGGACAATCCTTCGTTACGATCTAAGTATGAATCTAAGGTGTAATCATGGTTGAATCCCTACAAACCAAACTGTATCAGCTTCAGCATTTGGCTGACACGATCGTAATCTCCCAGCTTACCCATCTCTCACTTCTGAGCGTAGGGGTGATTTTTCTGGCGGGGTTGCTCACTAGTCTCACACCTTGCATGGTATCGATGCTGCCGCTGACGATCGGCTATATTGGGGGCTACGAAGCTAAAACCCGTGTACAGGCTGCTGTGCAATCTACTTGGTTTGCCCTAGGACTAGCGACAACCTTAGCAGCCTTAGGTCTAGGGGCGGCCTTGCTAGGCAATGTGTATGGTCAAGTGGGGATTGGTTTGCCGATTATCGTCAGCGTTGTTGCTATTCTCATGGGTCTAAACTTGTTGGAAGCGTTGCCATTGCCCTTACCAGCCTTTGATGCCGCCAGATTCATCCCCAATCATGTAGCAAATAGCACCCGCTCCTACCTGCTAGGATTAACCTTTGGTTTAGTAGCTTCCCCTTGTAGCACGCCTGTGTTGGCCACCCTGTTAGCATGGGTATCTACTACCCACGACCCACTGCTGGGAGCTGTGCTATTGCTAGCTTACACAGCTGGCTATTCAGCCCCACTCATCATTGCAGGCACCTTTACAGCAACGCTGCAAACACTGCTGGCCTTTCGGCGCTGGTCTGCCTGGATTACACCTGCTAGTGGCGCTATTCTAGTTGGGTTTGGTGTGTTCTCTCTGCTGTCTCGCCTCTCGTTCATCTAGAGTTCTGGCTACGAGACTTATGAAAGTAACTCTATTTCTTCGTCTTGGCTTGCTTTACCTTAGCTAGGGTAGCTTCCAGTTGAGTGGGCAATTCAGGCCCCGCTTCCACCACTTCTCCGTTCATAATCAGAAACGGAGTGCCATTAATACCTAGAGATTCAGCTAGCTCCACATCGGTTTGAATAGCCTTGGCCGCATCATCGCTAGCCCGATCGCGATTGAACTTATCCACATCTAATCCTAGAGACTTAGCAATCGCTATATACTGCTGATCGCCTAGCTTATCCTGGTTGGTAAACAAAGCATCTTGATATTCCCAGAACTTGCCCTGTTGCATGGCTGCCCACGCTGCTTTTGCGGCTGGTAGCGCTTCTGGGTGAATTGATACTAGCGGTAGATGCTTGTAGGCAAAGGTAACCTGATCTCGGTGTTTTTCCATAAATGCCTTGATTTCCTTATGGGCTTCGGCGCAATAGGGACACTGGAAGTCAGAAAACATAACCAGCACAATCGATTGGTCGGTTGAACCCATGGTAGGCGACCTATCGATCACAGCCTTGGGATTGTTCAGCATATTGTCAAGAAACTCTTGCTGGGCTTTGCGCCGATTGGCTTCTTGTTCTTGCCGATAGGCTTGTACAGCATCTAAGATTACCTGCGGATTCTTGCGAATAATTTCTAGTACCTTGGCCTCCAGTTCTGGATCAGAAGAACTAGCGGTTGTTTTTGCAGTGCAACTCGTCAATGCCAACCCTACTAGCAACAGTCCTGATGCGATTATGCGGTGTACGTTA
>JANWZG010000239.1 GCA_025054735.1 Cyanobacteriota bacterium
ACTACTACAGCCACAAGCAGCAACGAACCTGTGACCAGCACTTGACTTAACTGAGTCATGCGTGCTTGCAGTGGCGTTGGCTCAGCTTCCACTGACTGAATTAGGGTGGCGATGCGTCCTAGCTCTGTTTGCATTCCAATGCGGGTAACGACCATGGTTCCCCGTCCATGTACAACTTCAGTGCCCTGAAACAGAAGGTTAACCCGATCGCCCAAGGGTGTATCTTCAGCCAGGTTGACATCAACTTGCTTGTTCACCGCATGAGCTTCGCCCGTTAGGGCTGCTTCTCGCACTTGCAGATTTGCCGCTTCTAGCACTCGACCATCGGCTGGAACTTGTATCCCCGCTTCTATTTGCACAATATCTCCAGGCACTAGTTCCTTAGCGGCAATTTCTAGCAGCTTGCCATCTCGAACAACTCGAACCCTAGGGGAGGATAGTTTCTTGAGGGCAGCTAGAGCTTTTTCGGCGCGACTTTCCTGAACATATCCAAGAATGCCATTGAGAAGTACGATTAGGGCAATAGCGATCGTGTCCTTAAAGGGGACTTCACCTGAGAGCTTGCCTTGCCACAGAGCTAGTAAATCTAAAATGCCGGAAATAACCGCTACCCCAATCAGCATCAACAACATAACGTTACTAAACTGATCGAGCAGAATTTCCCAAGCATTCCGACCGCCGGATTCCTCCAGCTCATTAG
Source organism: Cyanobacteriota bacterium (assembly GCA_025054735.1). Taxonomy (NCBI): domain Bacteria; kingdom Bacillati; phylum Cyanobacteriota; species Cyanobacteriota bacterium. Next base: position 701 of record JANWZG010000239.1, read on the forward strand.
CACCATAGTAACGTTGACGATTTAAGACCTCAGGAGTGCTCAGACCTAACTGTCGATCGCTCTGCAACAGCAAAAGCACTTTACTAGCAGTCAGAGTATGCCACGCCGTTGCCTGATCAGGAAGAAGAGATACAGTCATGGGGTAATGTAGACATGGATAAGATGTTGATGAAGTAACCAATTGCAACTACTGCGAGCATCCAGAGGCACAGAACCTTTCTAGATAACACCGCCATGTCTTTCAATTCTGAACAGACACGCTTAGTTTACAGTAACTGCCACTACTCCCTAACCACTAATCATAAGGCTTAACGATGCGCTTATACAGCCTTGACATGTAGGGCCAAGTATATGTAAGGATTGGTTTTTTCGTGGGTTATAGTTTTCTAGCTGGTGTCAGCTTAAGGGTTCAGTGTAGGCAACCATAGAAGCAGCAACTTACGGTACCAATTCAGTTGTGACTCTACCACCGCTAACAACGGCGATTTGTTCGTCTAGCTTACCTGAAGCCCTAGGCCCGCTCACTTTCAGCGGAGGATTAGTTTGGACGTACACTACATTGCCCTCAGCTTCCACGAATTTCGTGGGTAATGTCCATGTCAACAGCTCAGCCGTGAGTTGTCCTCCTAGGCGATCGCTACTACCTTGAACATTGCCTACCAATGTCACCACTTGAGTAGCTAAGTTGAGTTGTCCCTGTGATGCCCTTAGAGTAATCTGTTCGGTGCTGTGTTTAACCACAACAGGCTGATCTGAGGCTACCGTTTGTTGACGTACATTCCACGTCATCACATTACTCCGAACCGTTAGGGGCGGCGATGCTAGGGCAAAGTTAGCATTTTTTGTTACCTGCACAATTTGAGTGCCCAAATTGACCGTTGCTTGATCCCCACTAGCCCGATCAATTTGATCTTCCTTGATAACTCGCTCTAGTTGCACTGGGCGATCGGTCTTTAACAGGCGAGGGGCAATTAACCACTCAACACGGTCTGCTTTCATCCGCAGCACAGGATTTTTTGCATTCGCAGTCACTCCACCCAAAAACTCCATCCGACGGGCACGACTGTAAGCACGAGCCTCGTTAGCGGTAGCTGTAATCTGAGGATGGGTTGCTGTCAGGCTGTTACGCACAATCAACACATCATCCTGGGGTCGCCATTCCAGTTCTCGCCCCTTCAGAATGGTACCGTCTTGGGTGTCAGTTGCCGTAATTTGTCCAGTGAGGAAAATCTTTTTACCGTCTTGCTGCACCTCACCTTCGGTTGCCTTGATTTCAAAGACTTTCTTGCCGTCTTGGTAAAGTTCGCCAGTGGGGTTTTTGATTTTAGCTACCTTTTGGTCTTGGCTGTAGCGTGCTTGCTGTGCCCGCACCTTCCACACAAGCTGCCCTTTCTCATCTACTTGTTCCAGAGTGACATCCTGAAAGGTTAAGCTACCATCAGTGCCTTCCACAGACTCAGCATCTTCAACAAATTGATCAACTGCCCGGTCACGGCGATTACAGGCTATAACATTCCCCAACACTGCTACCAGTACAACGATTGCGGCAACCGATCTCCAGCTAGGCTTACGTAAAGACTTGATAGATGCTGTCATGCCACCTCTCGTTTATGCATCGCTATCAGTTAAGCTCATCCCGGACAGGGGACGATAGGTATAACCTTGGCGAGGTGTTTTTTGAATATCTTCCTTAATGGAGTCTAGGTCGATGTAGCGATCAGCAACATTAATCAAACTATCACTCGTCATCGAACGGAGACTAACTACTTCCACCCGTACACCCCGGTAGCTCACAGCGTCTACTGCGTAAGCCAGATCACCATCCCCGCTGACTAGCACTGCTGTATCGTAAGAGCCAACTAACGCCATCATATCAACTGCAATTTCCACATCCAAATTGGCCTTTTTAGAACCATCTGGAAGCTGCACTAAGTCCTTGGAGATGACACGATAGCCATTGCGCCGCATCCACAGCAAAAACCCTTGCTGCTTCTCATTGGTGCGATCTACCCCAGTATAGAAAAAAGACCGTAACAGGCGAGATCCTGCTGTCAATCGACACAATAGCTTGGTGTAATCAATCTCAATACCCAGTTGTAATGCCGCATAGAACAGGTTAGACCCGTCAATAAAAATGGCGACCCGACCTCGATTTTCCAATACTTGGTCAGATGTAAGCGTAGTGGTTGAATGTTCCAAGTTATTTAACATGGTTGTTATGCCTCGGTAATATAAAGGTTCTAGATATCACAAAATGCTTTAAAGAAATGTCAAACAAAGTAGTGCTGAGCCATTGCTCCCATAGACCCCGATAACCGAGACTGACACCTACTTAGCCCACAGAATTTTTACCCAGCTAATGATTCAAGCCCGTTATCATACAACATCTGGCCTAGTCTACGCAGTTATGTAGATAGCTCTAGACGTTGAAACACAGGTGATGGTTGCGCCAAAGGCTGCATCGGTTGAAGCGCACCCCAGTTAGCATGAACTGCAAATTCCGGTAGCAGTTCAGAGCGATTAAAGTCAACCTCATAGCCCAACTGATGATAGACTCTGGTGCTCACCCCAGGTATTACAGGAGAGAGCAGGTACGCTATGAGTCGAACAGATTCCAGCACAGCATAGAGAATCTGCCTTACAGCAGCCTGTTCACCTTGTTTATACCGCTTCCAAGGGGCCTGTTCATCGATGAACTTGTTGCCATAGCGAGCTACAGCTAGTGCCGACTCACAGGCATTGTGTAAGGCTAGATGTTCATAAGATTCACTCACCTCCTTTCCTAAGTTACAAGCTAGGTTTTTTAAGGGATTCATTAAGGTTGTATCGTTATCATCAATCACAGGCACTACTCCCCCGCAATACTTGTGGGTCATCTGCAAGGTGCGGTTCAGCAGATTTCCTAAGTCATTAGCCAAATCAGCATTAACAGTGTTGACAAAGCGCTGTTCGTTGAAGTCGCCATCACGTCCAAATTCAATTTCTTTCATGAAGTAGAAACGCACGGCATCTGCTCCATAGCGATCAACTAACTGGATTGGGTCAATGGTGTTCCCCAAACTTTTGCCCATCTTTTGTCCATCTTTTGTAAGGAAGCCATGACCAAATACAGCATGGGGCAAGGGCAATCCGGCGGAAATCAACATAGCTGGGAAGTACACTGCATGAAACCGCAAAATATCTTTCCCGATCAAATGCAGATTAAAGGGATACCACGTCTTAACTGCATTGTCTAGCTTGGGATCATCCTCCGGGTCTAACAGTGCTGTGATATAACCCAAGAGCGCATCAAACCAGACGTAGAGAGTTTGGGTTGCATCCGTAGGCACAGGAATGCCCCATTGAACGTTAACCCGTGAAATTGAAAAATCTTTCAAGCCTTGACTAACGAAGCTGAGCACCTCATTACGCCGACTTTCTGGCTGGATAAAGTCTGGACGTTTCTCGTACAGATCTTCCAAAATGGCCTGATAACGAGATAGGCGGAAAAAGTAGTTTTGCTCGTCACGCCACTCTACGACCTGATTAGTATGAATGGGGCAGCGGCGATCGTCCAGCAATTCCCGCTCTTCCTTAAACTCTTCGCAGGCAACACAATACCAGCCCTGCTGTTGGCTAGAGTAAATATCTCCTTGATCCCATACCCGCTGAAACACATCGTACACAATGGCCGTGTGGCGGGGATCAGTGGTGCGAATAAAGCGATCGTACTGGATGTTGAGGCGATCCCAAAGTAATCGAAACCCTGAAGCAATGCGATCGCAGTGCTCTTGGGGAGACTGCTGGTGGGCGGCGGCTGCCCGTTGAATTTTCTGCCCATGCTCATCTAGCCCAGTCACCAAGAGAACTCGCTTGCCGCGCAGTCGCTGAAACCTAGCAATGACATCAGCCGCCATGGTTGTGTAAGCACTGCCAATATGGGGCAAGTCGTTGACATAGTAAAGGGGTGTTGTTAGAGCAAATGTATCTCTAGCGGAAACACTCATGAAAATTAATGCTATAGCTAAACTACTATTATATTAAGAGCTGTAAACACAAGTTAGTTATCACGCTGACACTATCCTGACCATTCGCGGATTCCTTCTGTACAGTAGTGTACGCTGCCTGTAGGGTTTGACAGTTAAGCCTTTGCTAAGGACAGGCACTATGGAGTTTAAAGAACCCAGGATCTGGATCTGAATCGACTAGGCTAACTCATTTAGCCCATCAGGCTAAGACTTATCGCATTCGCGCAAGCTTGCTGACAATCCAACACTGAAGGCTGGCTGCGGAGGTTTAGGCAAAAGGCAGAAGCCCTTACATGCCTAACCAATCAGTTCGCACTATCAGACCCTAGTACCCGTCCAACGCTTGGCATATTCATAGCTGCTTTCATAACAGCTACTCTAAATGGCTCATAACTCTAGGGTAAGCAGTACTAGCTTTTCAATGCTAGCCATTACTCAATGTCGAGAGCACGCATCTATCTAGCTAACCTACCGACCCAGCTAAGCTACAGATGTCATGCTCAAACCACGATGGCTTCAGAGAGCACAACTCGCGAGAAGGAGCAGATTACCCTGTGCTAGATAGTTTTACCATTTACACTTCTAGCCCCTACTCTAAAATGCCCCTTATCTCAGAGCAATAGTAGCAAAGCTTACATCTGTGTCCTGACTTGGGAAAAACCTAGGACGTAGACAACGCTATGCTAGCGTCGCCGCGAAGAGTCACAGAACCTTAAGTATTAGTAACTAGTGTAATTGGAAATTCTCTGGACAAAGATTGAGAAAATCCGTAGTTTTACAACCAGCCAAATTAGCCTTATGCAGCATCTCTAGCTAAGAGAGTATTGGCCATGTATGCAGGGTCATAACTACCTCCTACTAGCAACTAGTACAGACCTGATGCAAAAAACGGCTACAGCAAGCGCTGTAACCGCCTAACCTTAATCAACGTTTACCCATCCTGGATCTAGGTTGAGGTTCTATGCAGCCGCTAGCTGAGACGCTACAAAGTCCCAGTTCACCAAATTTGTGAAGAAGGTTTCAATGTACTTAGGACGAAGGTTTTGGTAGTCCAGGTAGTAGGCATGTTCCCAAACATCAATGGTCAGCAAGGGGGTTTGTCCTAGAGCAATAGGATTATCAGCATTTGCTGTCTTGGTGACCTTCAGGGTACCACCATCTAACACAAGCCAACCCCAGCCACTACCAAACTGAGTAGCAGCAGCGGTTTTCAGGGCTTCAATCATCTTGTCAAAACCACCTAAATCGGCATCAATCTTGGCAGCTAGGTCACCAGTAGGTGTGCCACCACCATTGGGTTTCATGCAATTCCAATAAAAGGTATGGTTCCAAACCTGAGCAGCATTGTTGAAGATGCCTACTTTTGCAGGATCACCATAGGAGGCTTTGATTACCTCTTCTAGAGACTTGTCTGCTAGATCAGTGCCCTCAACTAACTTGTTCAGGTTGGTAACGTAAGCGGCATGGT
>JANWZG010000240.1 GCA_025054735.1 Cyanobacteriota bacterium
CATCCCATGCCTTCACAAGTTCCTGAAAGGATTCCAAACTTGGCTCAGCTACCATGACTAATACCACGTGGTGATCCGCAGGGATAGAGCGACTCAGGGCAGTGAAATAGGTAGGCAGTGGATGAGCTAAGACACATACCAGCTTTTTCACTAGTCCATCGGAGTCAGCAAGGGCCTGACCAAATCGCGCCGCCTGCATAAAGTCAGAGAACGCAACAATTACCTCTGCCCACGGATAAGCCGGAGCCAAGGGAATTTCTAATTCAGTAATAATGCCATTGGTGCCGTAGGCATGGGCAACCTTATAAACATCGTCTCCACGCAGGGTAATGACACGCGGCTCGTCTTCTAGTGTCACCACACGCACAGCCTGTAAGTTGCCACGATCGCGTAACTGACCATAGGTAACTGACCCCGCGCCACCACTGCCTCCTCCAACAAAGCCACCGATCGTCGCAGTGCGATAGGTCGAGGGCACCATTCGCAATTCCCAGCCCTGTTCCCGTGCTTTTTTATCGAACGCTGCCATTTTCACCCCTGGCTCAACACAGGCCATTCCAGGCTGAATCCAGCGAATTTGCTGCATCTTTGACACATCCAAAATTACCCCCCCATGAAGAGGGACACATTGCCCGTAGTTACCTGTACCGGCACCACGAACCGTCAGCGGCACTTTCAATGCTACGCAAGCGCTGGCTACCCTCAAAACCTCTGCTTCCGATGATGGGCGTACAACTATCTCACCCCGCTTATCAGACAGGAGCCGTACTAAGACAGGACTAAACGTGTAATAGTCTTGAGAAAGCTTGGCAAGTTGAGTTGGATCTGTGATAAGTTCTATGCCCTCTAAAGCAGTGGTCAAGCGAGGTAGCCAATCCGTAGGGCGATCGAGGATCAGGGTCATAGTCTAAGCGCAATGCACATTACGCTGATCATGCTAGCAAGTTTCTTTGGGCGACTGTATTGCTCAGCACAGAAACTGAGGATTTGCTTTAAATGGAAAAAGCCCCTACCCGAAGGTAGAGGCTTATCAGAACCTAAACAGTAGCTAGTGCATCAGCATCAGCCGAACTTACCAGCCGTAGAAGCAATCAAGAAAGCTGCATAGGTTAGGACGTAGCCAACACTGAAGTGAGCTAGGCCAACCAAGCGAGCTTGCACGATAGACAACGCAACAGGCTTATCCTTCCAACGAACCAAGTTCGCCAGAGGAGTACGCTCATGTGCCCATACCAAGGTTTCGATTAGCTCTTGCCAATAACCGCGCCAGCTAATTAGGAACATGAAGCCCGTCGCCCAGACTAGGTGTCCAAACAAGAACATCCAAGCCCAAACCGCCAAGTTGTTCATGCCAGCAGGGTTATAACCGTTGATCAACTGCGAAGAGTTGAGCCACAGGTAATCGCGCAACCATCCCATCAAATAGGTGGAAGAGGTATTGAACTGAGCAACGTTGCCTTGCCATACACACAGATGCTTCCAGTGCCAGTAGAAGGTAACCCAGCCGATGGTATTCAGCATCCAGAACATTGCCAAGTAGAAGGCATCCCATGCTGAGATGTCACAGGTGCCGCCCCGACCAGGGCCATCGCAAGGGAAGCTGTAGCCAAAATCCTTTTTGTCAGGCATCAGCTTAGAGCCACGAGCATCCAGAGCACCCTTGACCAGAATCAGGGTGGTGGTGTGCAAGCCCAGTGCGATCGCGTGGTGAACCAAGAAATCACCGGGGCCAATGGTCAAGAACAATGAATTAGTGCCACTGTTGATCGCCTCTAGCCAACCCGGCAGCCAAACATCGCCGTGATTAGGCCAAGCTGTAGCCGCCAAGCTGTCAGGATTAGACAACAGGGTATCAAAGCCATAGAGCATCTTGCCGTGTGCTGCCTGAATCCACTGAGCAAACACAGGCTCAATTAAGATTTGCTTTTCGGGAGTACCGAAAGCAACCACGACATCATTGTGGACATATAGACCCAGAGTATGGAAGCCAAGGAACAGAGACACCCAGCTCAGGTGAGAAATCAGGGCCTCCTTATGCTCCAACATCCGCGCCAGCACGTTGTTCTTATTGGCCTCTGGATCATAGTCTCGCACCAAGAAAATAGCGCCATGGGCAAATGCACCCACCATGATAAATCCAGCAATGTACTGGTGGTGAGTGTACAGAGCCGCCATGGTCGTGTAGTCTTTAGCCATGAAGGCGTAGGGAGGCAGCGAGTACATATGTTGAGCCACAAGGGAGGTAACAACACCTAGACAAGCCAAGTGCCAACCTAACTGGAAGTGCAACGAGTTGTTGTAGGTATCGTAAATTCCCTTATGACCGTCGCCAATCATGCCACCAAAGGGAGTGCCAACAGGAGGATTATGAGCCTCTTGGATCTCCTTGATGCTATGACCGATACCGAAATTAGTACGGTACATATGGCCGGCGATGATGAAAATAACTGCGATCGCCAGGTGGTGATGAGCAATGTCTGTCAGCCAGAGGGACTCGGTCTGAGGATGGAAACCACCCAAGAAGGTCAGAATTGCAGAGCCAGCACCTGTCGAAGTGCCAAATATATGACTTGCAGTATCCGGGTTTTGAGCATAGACTCCCCAGTTGCCAGTGAAGAACGGGGTCAAGCCAGCAGGATGGGGAGGAGTAAACAGGAAATTATCCCAACCTACATGCTGACCACGAGCCTCAGGAATAGCCACGTGAATCAAGTGACCCGCCCATGCCAAGGAGCTAACACCAAACAAACCAGCCAAGTGGTGATTCAAGCGAGATTCAGCATTCTTGAACCATGCCAGACTAGGACGAAACTTGGGTTGCAAGTGTAACCAGCCTGCAAACAGGGCAACGGCTGCCAGAATCAGCAAAAAGACCGCACCACTGTATAAGTCCGCATTGGTTCGCATTCCGATCGTGTACCACCAGTGATACACGCCAGAGTAAGCAATATTAACAGGGCCGGAAGCACCAGCTTGGGTGAAGGCATCCAAAGCGGGCTTACCGAAGTGAGGATCCCAAATCGCGTGAGCGATAGGACGAACATGCAGAGGGTCAGTCACCCACTGCTCGAAGTTACCTTGCCACGCCACGTGGAATAGGTTGCCAGAAGTCCACAGGAAAATGATCGCCAAGTGACCGAAGTGAGAAGCAAAAATCTTCTGATATAGGTTCTCTTCAGTCATGCCATCATGGCTTTCAAAGTCATGGGCTGTAGCAATTCCATACCAGATCCGCCGTGTAGTTGGATCTTGGGCAAGGTCTTGGCTAAATTTTGGAAACTTAGTAGCTGCCATAGGTTTAATCAAATCCTCCTGGTGCTCATCCAACAGCAATAACACGAGCCAGGAAGAAGGACCATGTGGTCACGATTCCTCCCAGAAGGTAGTGGGCGACTCCAACTGCACGGCCCTGAATAATGCTCAGAGCACGAGGTTGAATTGCTGGTGCAACCTTCAACTTGTTGTGTGCCCATACGATCGACTCAATCAACTCCTGCCAGTAGCCACGACCACTGAATAGGAACATCAAGCTGAACGCCCAAACAAAGTGAGCACCCAGGAACATGATGCCGTAGGCAGATAGTGCCGAACCGTAAGAGTTAATAACCTGAGAAGCTTGCGCCCACAGGAAGTCGCGCAACCAGCCATTAATAGTGATTGCACTCTGGGCAAAATTGCCACCCGTAATGTGCGAAACAGAGCCATCTGGTAGCACAGTGCCCCAAACATCCGACTGCATCTTCCAACTGAAGTGGAAAATGACGATCGAGAGCGAGTTATACATCCAGAACAGACCCAGGAAAACGTGATCCCAGCCAGATACTTGGCAGGTGCCACCACGACCAGGGCCGTCACAAGGAAAGGCAAAGCCCAGCTCAGACTTATCTGGAATCAGACGAGAGTTCCGAGCAAAGAGCACGCCCTTCAACAAAATCAGTACCGTCACGTGAATCGTGAAGGCATGAATATGGTGAACCATGAAGTCTGCAGTGCCCAAGGTAATTGGCATCATAGCCACCTTACCGCCGACAGCCACTAGGTCACCACCAAAGGCAACGCTAGCAGTAGACAAGGCATGGGGAGCTGTCGTACCTGCTGCTGCGGTGTGCAGACTTTGTACCCATTGAGCAAAGATGGGCTGTAGCTGGATCGCCGTATCCGAGAACATATCCTGGGGACGACCCAACGCCCGCATGGTGTCGTTGTGAATATACAGACCAAAGCTGTGGAAGCCTAGGAAAATACATACCCAGTTCAGGTGGGAGATAATTGCATCCCGGTGACGGAGCATGTTATCCAAGACATTCCGGTGATTTACTGCTGGATCGTAGTCACGCACCATGAAGATGGCACCGTGGGCTGCAGCACCAACAATAAAGAAACCACCCAACCACATATGGTGCGTAAACAGCGAAATCTGAGTTGGGTAATCTGTCGCTAGGTATGGATAGGGGGGCATTGCGTACATATGGTGAGCCACAATGATGCTCAATGAACCCACCATAGCTAAGTTGATTGCCAACTGAGCATGCCAAGAGCTGGTCAACACCTCATAAAGTCCCTTGTGCCCTTCACCCGTAATCATGACGGGATCCTTGTGGGCTTCTAGGATTTCCTTTATGCTGTGACCGATACCCCAGTTGGTGCGGTACATGTGACCAGCAATGATAAACAGCACTGCAATGGCCAAATGATGGTGAGCGGTATCCGTTAACCACAAACCACCGGTAACAGGGTTGAGACCACCCTTGAAGGTCAAAAAGTCAGCGTACTCTCCCCAGTTCAGCGTAAAGAAGGGAGTTAGACCCTTCGCAAAGCTGGGGTAAATCTCTGCCATTAGCGATGGGTTCAGAATAAACTCATGGGGCAGAGGAATATCCTTAACGGCTACACCTTTGTCCAGCAATTCATTGATGGGCAATGACACATGAATCTGGTGGCCAGCCCAACCCAAGGAACCCAGACCAAATAAACCTGCTAGGTGATGGTTCAGCATGGATTCCACATTTTGGAACCATTCCAACTTGGGGGCACTCTTGTGATAGTGGAACCAGCCAGCAAACAGCATCAAAGCTGCCATGACTAAGCCACCAATTGCTGTGCAATAAAGTTGATAGCTATTTGTAATGCCAGAGGCACGCCATAGTTGGAAGAATCCAGACGTGATTTGCACACCATGGAAACCACCACCAACGTCTGCATTTAAAATTTCTTGACCAACAATAGGCCAAACAACCTGGGCACTAGGTTTAATGCCGGTAGGGTTGCTCAGCCAAGCTTCGTAATTAGAAAAGCGAGCACCATGGAAATACATGCCGCTTAGCCAGACGAACACTACGGCTAGATGACCAAAGTGTGCGCTGAAGATCTTGCGAGATACATCTTCCAGGTCGCTAGTATGACTATCGAAATCGTGAGCTTTAGCATGAAGGTTCCAAATCCAGGTTGTAGTTTTTGGACCCTTAGCCAAGGAGCGATCGAAATGACCAGGCTTACCCCACTTCTCAAACGAAGTGGCAACCGGATCCTTATCAACCGTAATCTTGACTTTAGCCGTTTGCTCCTGTGGAGTAACTGCCATTTAGACTTCTCCTCTCTCTAGACAAGGAACGAGGATTACAACACCCTCAGAATTGCCATGCACAAGCATTTCCAAAGAAACACTGTTACATCTGAAGTTACCGTTATCATCGCAGCCGATCAACCCGACAGCTTTGTAACAGCAACCATAGCTATCTAAGGAATTTGCAAAGCATTATAGGTTGTGCACTTGACCGAGTTCAGAACTCGTTAACAATAATTCAAATTGCCTAGACTGCTTGCATTTTCACCATTTCAGTGAATCAATTAGCGTCGCCCTGTTAACGTAAATTTCTTTTAATTTACAAAAGTTAACGATAAACAAGGCAAATATTTAATGTATCAATAGTAACTATCAGTATCGCCAATTATTGCATCCTCTTCACACGGTCATGTAGTCACACGAATGCTTATGCTATCTCCACAGATAGCTTTCAGTAAGGACTTAGGTTCTTAACTACGAACTAAAGGTTAGTGCTCACTCGACGAGCTTGCTTGGCCATGTCTCAGGAGCTGGCATCAGTCTTGAATATCCTTATAAGCGTTGCAGCAAGTTCTTACCGTGGGTATCAGT
>JANWZG010000241.1 GCA_025054735.1 Cyanobacteriota bacterium
TGGGTTAAGGGAAGGGAGGTTAGTCACCAACGAGGCGTGCAGTCCTGCGATTGTGCGCTCAGCTAGCTCTGGGGACATGATGGCACCCCCCAGAGCCTGGAATCACCAGTTTGGTTACAGGCATCACTAGACATGGTTAAAACATGGTTACCACTATTCTGGATCGTACTTCAGCATAGCCTACCCCTATGCCAATCACTCACCGGAATCAGACTACTCTGCATTAACCAGTATTGCGCATTCCAGCAGCAATGCCGTTGATGGTCAGTTGAGCACCACGGAGCAACTCACTCTTGCTATAGCGAGATTGCAGAATGGCGGTGCTAGAACTGCTGTAATGTTGACGAAGACGCTTTAGCAACGAGACTTGCAAGAAGCCTAGGGGAACGATCGTGCCATTGCGGAGTTGCACTGATCGCTGTAGTTCAGGGTCACCGTCTAGCAAGCGCTCATAGCCAGTAATCTGGAGTACAAGCTGTCGAGTCAGGTAATACTCGCTGGCAATCTGGTCAAACAACCGCTCAAAGCGCTCTCGATCTTCTGGCTTTGACAACTCTGACACATAGTGGTGGGCGATCTGTAGGTCTACTTTCGAGAGGGTCATTTCACACTTAGAAATTACCATCTTGAAGAAGGGCCATTTGTAGTAGAAATAGCGCAGTAATTTCAGGTGCTCTTCAGGCGCTTGATCTAAAAAATCACGTAGGGCAGTGCCCACGCCATACCAAGACGGTAACAACACGCGGGTCTGAGTCCAACTAAATACCCAAGGGATAGCCCGCAAGCTACCTAGGTCTTTTTTACCACCCCGACGAGAGGGACGGGAACTAATCTGGAGCTGACTAATTTCCTCGATCGGTGTCACCTGATGGAAGTAGTCGATGAAATCAGGTTGCTCATAAATCAGGGCGCGATAGTGGCTGCGAGAGCGATTTGCTAACTCCTCCATAATTTCTCGCCACTCTTGGATGTCATCAAAACTCGTGCGCAGTAGGCTGGTCTGAATAACGGCTGTGGTTACTGTTTCCAGGTTATACAGTGCTAATTCCGACAGAGAATACTTGGAAGCTAACACCTCTCCCTGCTCTGTGATCTTAATGCGTCCATTTACACTACGACCGGGCTGCGCCAAGATTGCCTCATAGGCAGGGCCACCGCCTCGGCCTACAGAGCCGCCCCGTCCGTGGAAAATCCGTAGTTCTAAACCATAGGACTCAGCCAACTGCTGCAACGCCTGTTGCGCCTTGTGGATTTCCCAATTGCTGCTGAGGAAGCCAGAGTCTTTGTTGCTGTCAGAATAACCCAACATGATTTCTTGCAGGTTGGGAGTAAACAGCGAGGATTTCCTGAGTACAGACGCTGATGCACTGGTCTGATCACCGCCTGCCAGATAGGTGCGATACAACGGCAAATCAAACAGTTGCTTCATCACTGTAGGAGCTTTTTTCAGGTCTTCTACGGTTTCAAACAGCGGCACCACGTTCAGCGTACCGACTCCAGTAGCCGGGTCATACATACCCGCTTCCTTAGCTAGCAGCAGTACTTCTAGCAGGTCGCTGGCATCGTGACTCATGCTAATGATGTAGGTCTGGCAGATATCCATTCCAAATTCTTGCTGAAGCTGGCGCACCATGCGGAAGGTGTCAATTGTCTCCTGGGTGCGGGCAGAGAAAACCGGCTCGGATGGAATCAACGGACGGCGAGTTTTGAGTTCTTGGGTTAGCCAAGCTACCCGATCGGCCTCTGGCATGTCAGTATAGGCACAGGGTAACAGTTGCAAGTAGTCGGCAATTTCTGCGATCGCCTCAGAATGGCGCGAACTCTCTTGCCGAATATCCAGATGGGCCAAATTGAAGCCATAAATTTCAACTTGACAAATCAACTGTTCCAACTCGCGGCAACTGAGACCAGTTGCTTCCAAATTACGCTGAATCAATTGCAACTCGGCTAAGAACTCATCTCCAGAGCAATAGATGTTTTGCGGGGCAGTTGCCTGTAGCTCTCTGGGAATTTTGTACGGCACATACACGGCTGATGGGGTCAGCGATGTGCCTGATGCTGCATCGGCGGCATCCTGCTGTAACCGCAAATTGCGCAGACGAGTATTTTCAATCCGCTGCTGAATGTAGGCCAGTTTCAGTCGATAGGGTTCTTGGCGATAGCGAATAGCTAGCTTGTCATAGACCTCTGGCATTTTGCTCTGGTCTTGCTCTAGTGACTCCAGCAGGTCGGGCAGTACGTCACTCCAATGCAACGACAAGCTGAGTAAACTCGTGAGCCGTCGCAGAGACTGAGCATATTTCTCTAGAACAACATTACGCTGATAGCAAGCTGTTTGCCAGGTAACTTGGGGAGTGACGGAGGGGTTGCCATCGCGATCAGAGCCAACCCAAGAGCCAAACTTACAGAAATTGTAGCGCGGGGGACGAAGCCGTGGAAATGTGGCGTTTAAGGCCCGCTTAATGCGCTGATAAAGCTGGGGGATGGCATCAAACAATACCTCTTGAAAATAGTGCAGAGTGTAGTCTACTTCATCCAGTACGGTAGGCTTGAACTGGTGTAGCTCATCAGTGCGCCACCAAAGGCGAATTTCTTCTCGCAGGCGATCGTACAGCTCCTCTGCTTCCCAGGAATCTTTACCCAGGTAGCCCATTCGGTCTTCAATTTGGTCAAGCTGAGTCAGAATACGAGCGATGCGGCGCTGTTTATCCCGAATGGTATGGCGCACAATTTCTGTGGGATGGGCTGTGAATACCAACCGGATATCCAAATTGTCCATCAGCTTTTGAATATGTTGTGGGGGAACATTCAGTCGCTTCAACCGAGGAAATAGAGAGCGGAATGTTGCCAACTCGCGAGAGGACACATCTGGCTCAGTTATGCTTCTCTCTAGCCAATTGGCGTGAAGACTAGCCGCACCGCCATCAGCGCTCCACTCGTTAGAGCGATCGTTATAGTCATGAGCTGCCAATGCATTGTTCACAGCTTGATATTGCTGCCGTTGCCCACGCTGTTCATAGTGCTGCTCCACAATATTAATCAGTTGAAAGTAGAGAGCAAAGGCACGAGTAGCATGAATCGCCTGAGTCAGGTCTAGGTTTTCCACCACCTGCAAGGCAGAGGAACCCGCAGCGTTTTCTGCCTGTCCTTCAGGAGAGCACATGGCCAGCAATTCCTTTAACAAATTAACCAATTCTTGCCCACAATCCTGAAGTAAGACATACTCCCAAAGGTCTTCCATCAGTTTCAAGTGCTTGCGCAATAGGTATGAAGTACCTTGTTGCAACAGCAAGTCTGACGCAGTGTTGATGCCAGCTAAGTTGCTAGCAGACTCCAAGCGTGCATCAGCAGATTTTTCGTCGGCAGTGACAGATATACCTTGGTAATTGGTGGTAGCACCGTCTGAAATAGGAGGAAGCGAACTCATGGGTATGGGTCATCCAGGGAGAATACTCAACAATTCTAGGGGCTAAACCCAAATTTTGGTATGTCCAAGTTTTACAAAACCTGGTTTCTTGGGATAAGCAAGGGTGATAGCTGTAGCAATGCCTCTGCGCCTGTTCACACCATAAAGCACCTAAAACTCTACGGGGAAACGGTTTCTAGCGTAATTGCAGTATCAAAATCAATAACACTAGAACAGATGGCCTGGCAAGAACTCTCAGCATCAGTTAGTAAACAGTAATCGGTATTCAGATTCTTTAATGATTGCTGGTTTCTTAGTGATTACTGGGTTTACTTCACATTATCTCGATTCAACTCATGAGTCTCAATAGGGGGCTATAGCCCTCGAAGGGGAGTTTTGGCTGAGACCTGTAAGTCATGACTTGTGGTGAGCAGTAACGTACTGATAGTATTGCTGGAGTTGGCGAGTAGCGGCTGACCATCCCCAGCGCTCTGCTTCAGCGCGGGCGTTACGGCGCAAAGTTTCTCGCTCATCTTGATGGCGGAGTAGGCGCTGTGTGGCTAAAATCGCCCCCTGCTCATCGGCGGGATCAAACAAGTAACCATTGACCCCATCCTCTACAATGTCTGGAATGCCACCTGATCGGGCAGCGACCACAGGGCAGCCAGCCGCCATGGCTTCGAGTAACACAAGTCCTAGGGTTTCAGTCCGGGAGGGAAAGATAAAGGCATCGGCAGACGCATAGGCTGAGGCTAGTTCTTGGCCCTTGAGATAGCCAACGAAGTGAGTAGGTGTGCCTGCAAAGTGGTGCTCAAGTTCTTGACGATGGGGGCCATCACCAACTAGCGCTAGTCGTGCGTTGGGAATTGCTGCTAAGACGGGTTTGATGCGATCGATCTCCTTTTCAGCCCCTAGGCGGCCCACATATAGTAGCAATGGCGCTTCTGGATGTCCTTGGCTGAGACGATCGCGCATCTCCTTAGAGGCCAAACTTGGTTGAAACAGCTCAGTATCTACTCCCCGTTGCCACAATTCAACCCGTTCAATGCCATGGCTGGACAATTCCTTCACCATAGCGGTAGAGGTACAGAGGTTGAGGGCAGCCTGATTATGGCCTAACCGCAGCAGTGCCCATAGTAGCCCTTCTAGGTTACCTAGGCCATAGTGATGTAGATACTGGGGCAGATGGGTGTGGTAAGAAGCAATTAGGGGGATGTTATAGAGTTTGCTGTAAAAAATCCCTGCTAGTCCTAGTACTGCTGGGTTGACCACATGGATAATATCGGGCTGAAACGCCTCTAAAGCAGCGCCGATCGCTGGGCGGGGAATAGACAGCTTTAGTTCAGGATAGAGGGGCAAGGGAAATCCAGGAACACCATGAATAATTGCCCCCTTGTATTCCTTCAGACCACCCTCTGGTGAGAAGATTAAGACTTGATCACCAAGGCGCTGCAAATGGTCAACCGTATGACGAAGGCGGGTGACAATGCCATCTACTTTGGGTAAGAAAGTTTCGGTAAAGAGAGCAATGCGCATAACGGTTGAGTTCCTGTGGTCTGAACAAGATCAACGGGATGGCTTGGGTAAGGTACAAAAACCATGCAGCCCGATCGCTACGATTGTCCACCCCAGCAGCATACCAACACCCTCTGCAAAGCAATTAATCCGGTGACGCTGTTCAGCCGCGCCTACAACTTCTAATGCCATCAAGGTAGTCGTCGACAATGCCACTAGTTGTTGGCAGCAAGCAGCGCTAGGGGTAAGTGCTGCCCAATCAGGAAACAAGAAGTAAGCGCTAATGGCACTAGCGGCCATGCCAGGAAGAACAACCAGCAGCAACACGCTCCACCGTTGCCTCTCCATAGACTAACGCCGCCATGTTACCTTGGGCAGAATTTCATTCTGGTCAACTCGGTGCTTGTACTTGATGGCAAAGTTCATTAACGAGTCGAGCAGAGAATCCGATAGGAAGTGAGGCTGCAAACCTAGATTTAGCAGGTTGGTGTTCTTGGCGTTGAAATAGTGTTCTTCGCGCTCAATTCGGGGATTTTCTAGATGATTGATGTCTACCTTCAGGCCTAGTGCCTTACCTGCCTTCTGCACCATGGTGGCAAGATCGCCAACGCTAAACTGTTCGGTAAACTGGTTAAACACACGGAATTCACCAGGTGCGGCTGGAGTAGCGATCGCTAACTCTACGCAGCGCACCGTATCTCGAATATCCAAGAAGCCTCGGGTTTGACCACCTTTACCATAGACAGTCAGGGGATGACCAATCGCCGCTTGAATGCAGAAGCGGTTCAGGGCAGTGCCAAATACACCATCATAATCCAACCGGTTGATGAGCAACTCGTCCATGCCAGTTTCTTCTGTGAGCACACCATACACCACACCTTGGTTCAAGTCGGTGGCTCGCAAACCCCAGATTCGACAGGCAAAGTGAATGTTGTGGGAGTCATGCACTTTGCTGAGGTGGTACATGGATCCAGGTTGCTTAGGATAAGGCAAGGTATCTTTGCGCCCGTTGTGTTCAATGGTGATATATCCCTCCTCAATATCGATATTGGGGGTACCATACTCGCCCATCGTGCCCAGTTTCACCAGATGGCAGTCGGGAAACTCTTCCTTCATGGCATAGAGCAAATTCAGCGTGCCCACAACGTTATTGACTTGGGTC
>JANWZG010000242.1 GCA_025054735.1 Cyanobacteriota bacterium
TGCAAGACAATGATAACCAGTGCCCAGTACAAGGCCAAGGGATTAACAAATGAGGCCACACCGAGCACAATGATAGTTGCGATCGTTAACCAACTAGCGGTTTTGCGTCCATAAATTGCTTGAACAATTCGGCCTCCATCTAGTTGCCCAGCAGGCATTAGGTTCAGGGCATTAATCAGTAGACCTAACCAACCAACTACAGTTAGGGGATGAATGTGCACGATCGCAGCTTGCAGGGTATCTCCCAACATGACCTTCGCTACTGTCCCTACCAAAATTGACCCCTGGAAAAACTGGGAGGGGATTTGAAACAGGCTATCGGCATTAGAGAGTGCCAGTCCTGCAATCAGCATAATGAGGGACACTATTCCACCAGCTAAGGGGCCAGCCACTGCAATGTCAAATAGAACTGATCGCGACGGTAGCAGCGACTCAAACCTTGTCCAGGCACCGAATGTCCCAATCTGTAAGGTAGGGATGAAAAAGGGTGGACTAAGCTTGATGGCATGTCGAGCTGCCTGCCAGCGGTGCCCAAGTTCATGGGCAGCGAGGATAGCTAGAATTGCTGAGGCAATGGGTAAGGCTTCAGCGAACCGAGCTGGAGTACTGAAAACATCAAAGCCAAGTAACAATCCAGCGGTTTCTTCACAACTGGCGATCGTAACCACTGCCAGTGCAATCGCCACCAGCAACTGCCAAGCGTTAGTAGGCTTTGGATCAGTGGTGCTAGGCAACACAATCATGACAGGCTTTCCGTCTGGATTTTCCACCAAGAATAGACGGTAGCGATCGTGCACTCGCTCACGCAAGCTAGCAGACAGGCGGGCGTAGACGTGATCAGCGTCTCCCCGCAAATTGCCCTTGAAGATAGCTCCTTCTTGATAGGGAATGGTTTCTGTGACAAAGAATGTATCAACCCCAAATATGCCCTGAATTACCCGCAGCTCGTCAGCAGGAATGGGCATGGTCTTTGGTTTAGGCTCAGGGGATTTTTGCTCGCTGGTAGAGGGTTGTGAGCTGGCTTGAGGGTTCTGATCCTGACTAGCCATTGGCAATGTACTCTCAGGTGATTCTAGAGCTTTTGAGGTAGGCTGTTCTGACTGTCGTGATGTCAATTCTTTCACCGATGCTCGGATCTGCCGCCCGATCGCGATATAAAGTCCTGTACAAATTAGAAACAGGAAGAGGACAGTAGCTAAGTTTAGGTAGACACCTATAGCAACTAGTCCAAAGAATAAGAGCCACGGAGCAATCAGGAGTAACGATTGCAACCATGCCAAGATGCCCACCCTACCGTAGGCACGGGCGCGGTAAAATCCCCAAGCTAGAAAGCCGATGGCCACTATTTCCAGTAGTGCAGTTGTCATCAGTCACCCTCGCTGCGATCGTTCCAGTAACCTCGTTTCTATATAAACTACTCTAAGCTGCGATTGACCCAATCACCAATTAACCCATCCTTCTAGTTGGGCTAGAGAGGTCAACTACTTACCCAAGGCAGCAGGTGGGTCAGCACGGAGCATCTGGGCAATCGGATGACGAACTAAGACGGGAAGATACATCAACAAGCGCTCAAGCCAGTCGCTAGAGGTGAGCACCAACATACAAATCATCAACACAAAGGGAGCTGTTGTGAAAATCTGGGTCGGTATTGTAGGAATTGCACTTTGGGCAACGCTTGCCAAAGACTGTAAGATGCCAAACAGATAGGCTCCTAAGGCTGCTCGCAGAGGGTTCCAACCACCGAAAATCACGATCGCCAGCATAATCCAACCGTAGCCAGCAGTATGTCGGTGGCTCCAACCAGCTTTAAAGTCAAGAGAAAATGCAGCCCCAGCAATGCCTAGTAGTGCTCCACCGATAGCCGTGTAAACGTAGCGCCAGACAACTACGTTGGCACCGCGCGCAAAAGCTGCCGCAGGTTGTTCACCGATCGCTCGTAACAGGAGTCCATCACGGGTCTTGTAAACATAGATAACAGTTACCCCTATCAATAGGTAGCTGCTATAGACCAAGAGGTCACTTTGAAAGAATAGTGGCCCTAGGATGGGGATATGCTGCAACCAAGGCAGTTTGAAGCTAGGCACTGTCGGCCCTGGCACGCGCACAAATGGGTTGCCCAAAAATGATGATAAATCGCTGCATAGCATGGTCAATACGAACCCAATGGCAACCTGCGACTGTTTCAAGGTCAGGGATCCAAAAGCTAGTATGAGGGCAATGGTAGCACCCACAGCGGCAGCTCCCAGAAACCCTAGCATGAGACTGTTGGTTGTTTTAGCTACAGCAAAACCCACCATAGCACTTAACAGTACAGTGCCCTCTGCTGAGAGATTAATAACACCAGCACGCTCAGTCAGGGTTTCACCAATGCAGCCAATAACTAGAGGAGTGGCTGTGGCGATCGCCGTTGCTAGGATAGCAATAATCTGGGTACTGTCCATACAATTTGTCCGTATATCGAGTGTTTTATGCTACCTCTCATCCCTTGATTTTACGCTATCCATAAGCTAGGGGCTATACGTAAACTACGCCTATGGACTGGGATACACGATAGATAAACCTATCATGGTTAAGGATCATGGTTAAAGCTGTTCCGATTATCACAGAGCGGGGCTGTAAGTCATTAGGGCAATTAATTAAGCGGTTTCGGGAGGCTCCTAAACCAGGTTTTCCTAAGGGGTGGTCACTAGATGAGTTTGTGGCAGAGATTCAGCAGGAAACTGGCTTCACTATCAGTAAGAGTACCCTAAGTAAGCTAGAACGCGGCCACAGTGAGCCTAAGTGGGATACACTCGCCATCTTGGCAGCCACGGGTTTTCTTGTCAATGCCAAGACAGGTGAGCCGCTGACCACTGCCCAGTTGTTTGAAATCGCCTGTGAGCAGTTGAGTTTATCTGAGATTAACTAGAACGGAGCCTCGTCAGCGTCAGTGTCTATCCAAGCAGATGTACCTGCTTGCTCTGACAAGGTATCGGTGCCATTTTCTAAATCCACAACAACGCCCCCAAACCACTCAGCTAAGTTTTTTGCTGATCGTTGCACCTCATCAATATCATGACGATAACTTGAAGCTGATGCAGATAACGACTCAGGCTGAGGCAATGCTGGCAGAGAGTTGGGGGTAGACAACAGATCTGAGCTTGATGCAGGTGATACAGTGGCAACAGAACTGGTAGTTGCTTCCATCACCTTGTGGGGTAATGGTGATGGTGGTGGATAGGTTGAGGCTGGCGGCTGTGGAGCAGGAGCACTATCCTGAGGGGTAGGGACTTCTGGTGGCGGTGCAACGACGATCGTTACCTTTACCTCTCGTCCCAATACTTCCCTAAAGGCCGCTTCCATGTTCTTGAGTTGTCCCTGGGCTGGTCGCAACAACTTTTCTGCGTTAATGCCAATGTTGACTTCATTACCATGGATGGCTAACAACCGACCGTGATCACTCAATAATCCTCTGGTTAGGGGATGGATAACTGCCATTACTTGCGTCCAGGTGGTTGCCAAGTCAGGCTGGGTAGCGGGTGGATTGGTGGCCAGTGGTGAACCAGCAACCCCTGATGAAGACTGGAGGCTAGGGGATTGCAGGGTAACTGGCGATGTTTTAGGAGTAGGAGTTTTGAGGGGAGACAATTGAGGCAATGGCGGAGATAACTCTGGCAGTACAGAGTGGGAAGATGTAGTCGGTTGAGGTAGTTGACGCTGTGGCATGGCCTCTGTCTTGGCAGTTAGAGCCTGGGATGGCTGACTAGTAGCAATCTTTGAGATATGAGGCTCCATGACTGGTTGCAGAGTTAGCGGCAACAGTCCCAATAGGGCTACCTCTAACCAGAGCCGAGGCTGGGCAGTATTCTTTACTTGCAATTCACAGGTACGCAAGTGTTGTTGGCTAGCTAGGATGGTGTCTGTCTCTAAGGATTGTGCTAGGGCACACAATTGGCTCCAAGTGTCAGGGGTCAAAGCTGTCAGATCGCTGCGATCGGGGGCTGTTTTGGCAATTAACAGGTCACGATAGAAACCCGCTAGATTTTGCAACACAATCAGTGGTTCACGTCCGCGATCCATCAAGGTACGAGCACGATCTAAAATCCCTACAGCATCATTAGTGGCGATTGCCTGCACTAGAGCCAGCAAGTCTTGCTCAGGGACAGCACCGACCAAATCCCAGACTTTTGCTGGAGTGATGGGGCCTGCCAACAGACTCAGTTGATCCAACAGGCTTTGGGCATCGCGCAAACCACCTTGAGCAATCTGAGCCACTAGGCGAACTGCTTCCTGGGTGATATCGATTGCTTCAATCGCGGCAATGCGACTCAAGTGACTCACCATGGCTTCTAGGGGAATGCGGCGGAAGTCAAACCGCTGACATCGAGAAATAATGGTTGGTAGCACCCGCTGTGGATCTGTTGTTGCCAACACAAACACCACATGGGCAGGTGGCTCTTCTAAGGTTTTGAGTAGCGCATTAAAGGCAGATGTGCTCAGCATGTGACATTCATCAATCACATACACTTTGTAGCGACACTGCACGGGCGCAAATTGAGCGCGTTCAATTACCTCTCGAATGTTATCTACGCCAGTATTGCTAGCGGCATCAATTTCAACTACGTCTAGAGCAGAACCAGTGGCGATCGTCCGACACACATCACACGCACCACAGGGTTGTGCCGTTGGTTGATGACTGCTCAGGCAGTTTAAGGACTTCGCCAAAATCCGAGCACTAGAGGTCTTGCCTGTTCCCCGTGCCCCTGTAAACAGATAAGCTGGGGCAATTTTTCCTTGGCGCAGCGCATTGGTCAAGGTTGTAGCGATCGCATCTTGCCCCACTAACTCCGCAAACGTTTGGGGACGATATTTGTGATGTAGCGGTTCATAGGCCATCGATTTACCAGTGAGATCTTGTTAAGATAAATTTATGTTCCTTAACAATTCCTAACTTTAGGAGGGCACAATGACCCTTACCCAACCTACCTACATTCTGCGTCGAGTAGCAACACTATTGTCTATCGCCATCTTAACCCTATGCTTGATGGCTGCGATTACAGGTACTCTATTGTCGTTTTATTATGAACCAACAGCAACGGGTGCCCATGCTTCCCTAGAATTTATTACCAACGATGTTCACCATGGTTGGCTGATTCGCACGGTACATAATGTAGCTGGCAATGTTGTTGTAGTGTTAGGGCTAATTCAACTGGTGGTTTTGTTTTTCAGCCGTTGCCTCCAGCCCGCTTGGGTAACAGCCTGGGTTAGCGGTGTCACCTTCACCCTCAGCGCGATTGGCTTAGGATGGACAGCTATGATTCTAGATTGGTCACAAGTTGGTTACTGGCGGCTGAAGGTTGAACTGGGAACTATTGCTGCAATACCTGTAATTGGCAGTCAAATTCAAACTCTGTTGACTGGTGGCGGTTTTGGTAGCATGACCATTCAGCGCATGTATACACTGCACAGCTATGTGCTGGCGATCGTCGCTGTGACCTTGGCTGCGATTCATCTAATTAGTCTGTTGCAACAAGAACGCCGCCTTAACACACCTACTGCTGATAAGATTGCCTCACAGGTATCCTAAGCTAAAATGAGTGACGACAACGGTGACCACCTACGATCGCATCTATGCTGTAGTTTGCCAAATTCCCTATGGACGTGTAGCAACCTATGGGCAAGTTGCCGAGCTGGTAAATCTGCCTGGTTGCGCTAGATTGGTTGGCTATGCGCTTTATCGTGTTAATCGTCAGTCGGTTGAAATTCCTTGGCATCGGGTGATTAATGCCAAAGGTACGGTGTCGTTCTCATCCCTGCGGCAAGGTTCAGACTATCTGCAACAGCGCTTGTTGGAAGCAGAAGGCATTCAGTTCGATTGCAATGGTCGCCTCAGCCTGCGCACCTACCAATGGCACCCACCCCTGACTAGCTTCAGCACAAATCCGAACATGGTTTGAGTACGACTTTTAGGCTAGGATACTAGTGACTATAACGTCACGTTTCTGAGTAATTTTCTTATCTAAAATCTGGAACGTTTATACGGAGAGGAGCACACACGATGGCTTTTGAACTTCCTACCCTGCCCTACGATCGCG
>JANWZG010000243.1 GCA_025054735.1 Cyanobacteriota bacterium
TAGGGTGACTGGAGTTAGCTGTTTGGCGGCTGCTTCCATGACAATCTGGCCAACACGAGGCCCACCGGTGAAAAAGATGTGGTCAAACTTCTGGGCTAGTAATGCCTGAGCAGTCTCTACGCCCCCTTCGATTACAGCAACATAGTGAGGGTCAAAGGTTTCACGAATCACTTGGGCAAGCACCGCAGATGTAGCTGGGGCCAGCTCTGATGGCTTTAGAACTGCACAGTTACCAGCAGCGATCGCCCCCATCAACGGAGATATCAAGAGCTGAAATGGATAGTTCCAAGGGCCAATAATGAGCACAACCCCCAACGGCTCTGGCTGCACCCATGCTGACCCTGGCAATTGGGATATAGGCAAGCCTACCCTGCGAGGCCTTACCCAAGCCTTCAGATGCTTAAGGATGTAGTCAAGCTCCATTACGGCTCCCAATTCAAAGTAGGCTTCGTAATCAGAACGCCCTAAATCTGCCTTAGCTGCTTGCACAATATCAGCTTGCCGCTGCACGATGGCAGCCTTCAGTTGCCGAAGCTGTGCTACACGAAAGTCGATGGGTTTAGTAGCACCTGTGGCAAAAAATGCCCGTTGCCCTTGAAGGATATTGGCGATCGTGAAATCTGTCGTTAGTTCTGTAGTGGAATGAGTCATAGCTGGTTTGATAGCTGTGCCATGGGTTTGATCTAGGAGTATGGTAACAATCTAAGCACTGACATCCAACCATTGATGCGAGCGCAACTGAGGGCAACTGAAGGGGAACGGTAGACAACGGTCAACTGAGCAAGAGATTCATATCAAGAAATCCCAACACAGCATGATCAAGCTGGTAAGGTATGGCAGACTAGAACATCAGTCACGTTGGATACCATCAAGGAGGAGAACTCCCGTGAAACTGGCAAGCCGTATTGGTCAGGTCAACCCGTCGTTAACGTTGGCCATCACTGCTAAGGCAAATGCTATGCGAGCCGATGGCATTGATGTTTGTAGCTTTAGCGCTGGGGAACCTGATTTCCCTACTCCAGACCACATTAAGCAAGCTGCCCAAAAAGCGCTGGATGAAGGCAAAACTCGCTATGGCCCCTCAGCCGGAGAACCCAGGCTAAGAGCAGCGATCGCCCAGAAATTGCAAACCGACAATCACCTACCCTACACACCAGACCACATTGCCGTGACCAATGGCGGTAAGCAATCATTATTCAACCTGATGCTAGCCCTCATTGAACCCGGTGATGAGGTGATTATTCCTTCCCCCTATTGGCTGAGCTATCCAGAAATGGTTACCTTGGCAGGAGGTACCTCTGTATTTCTGCCCACCACAGCAGCAACTGGCTACAAAATTACTCCTCAACAGTTGCAACAGGCAATTACCCCAAAAACTAAGCTGTTTATTCTTAACTCGCCCTCCAATCCTACGGGTATGGTCTACACCCCCGATGAAATTCGGGCCTTGGCCGCAGTCATCGTGGAGGCAGATATTTTGGTGGTATCCGATGAAATCTACGAAAAACTCACCTATGGTGACGCGACCCACTTCAGCATTGGGGCAGCCAGTCCTGAAGCCTTTCAACGCACGATTACTAGCAATGGTTTTGCCAAAGCCTATGCGATGACAGGTTGGCGCGTTGGGTATTTAGCAGCACCTGTGGAACTGGTGAAGGCAACGACAACTGTACAAGGTCACAGTACCTCTAATGTTTGTACCTTTGCTCAGTGGGGGGCGATCGCAGCCTTAGAAGGTTCTCAAGATTGTATAGAGACCATGCGCCAAGCCTATGCCGATCGTCGCAACGTCATGTACGAGATGATTAGCAGCATCCCTAATGTATCGTGCCTCAAGCCCGATGGTGCCTTCTATGTCTACGTAGACATCAGCAAGACTGGGTTAACCTCCCTACAGTTTTGTGATGCACTGCTGGAGTCCCAACAGGTGGCAGTAATTCCTGGCATTGCCTTTGGGGCAGATGACCACATTCGGCTATCCTATGCCACAGACCTAGCCACCATTCGCAAAGGGTTAGAACGCTTAGAAGCCTTCGTAAGTCGCCTCTAGCTCCCTCTCCCTTCTTTCCTGCTGCCAGTTCTATGCCTGGTGATAGTCGCCAGATTTGCCCCCTGTTTTGCTGACTAGGTGAATAGCCTCGATGCGCATGGATTTCTCCAGAGCCTTGGCCATGTCATAAAGGGTGAGAGCAGCAATTGACACAGCGGTCAGTGCTTCCATTTCCACACCAGTCATGGCAGTGGTTTTTACGTGAGCTTGAATGTGATATCCCGGCAGGGTGGGGTCTGGGTCGATCGTCACAGCGACTTTACTAAGCGGCAGGGGATGACAGAGGGGAATAAGGCTAGCGGTCTGTTTGGCTGCCATGATGCCTGCCAATCGAGCTGTAGTGATAACATCACCCTTGGGGTTGTTCCCTGCTTGGATTGCCGCCAGTGTAGCTGCGGACATACGCACCTGGCCAGCAGCGATTGCCTCTCGCACAGTTGCCTGCTTATGGGAAATATCCACCATCTGTGCTTGTCCTGAAGGGTCAAGATGGGTTAGGGTGGGTTCCGGTGATGGCTGCAAGGGATAATTGTTGGTCATGATAACTACAATACTCGCTGACTGTAGGGACTTATTCCATCGGAGTTTGCTTATTATGGCGCAGCTCACCGGAGGTTGATTACAGTGAGTCTAGAAACACTGCACCAACTCCGATCAGGGCGCTTGCCGCCTAGTAAACGGTTAGCAATTCATTGCGGCTTGACAGAATTTCCCTCAGAAATTTTTGACCAAGCTGACACGACCGAGATTTTGGATCTGTCTAATAACCACCTTAGGACATTGCCCGCTGACTTTGGACGGTTGACGCAGCTTAAGGCTGTTTTCTTTTTCAACAACGAGTTTGAGGATCTTCCATCCGTGCTGGCAGACTGTCCACGGCTAGATATTCTGGGGTTCAAAGCCAATCGCATTCGTCAGATTAGCCCAACAGCTCTGTTTCCTCGAATCCGGTGGCTAATCTTGACCGATAACCAGCTAGAACAATTGCCGACGACGATCGGCTCCTTAACGAGACTACAAAAGCTGATGTTAGCAGGTAACCAGTTGCGATCGCTGCCCGACGAGATGAGGGCTTGCCAGAGCTTAGAACTGTTGCGGATTGCGGCAAACCAGTTGCCATCCTTACCCACATGGTTGCTGACATTGCCCCGACTATCTTGGCTAGCCTACGCAGGCAACCCGTTCTGTAGGGATGAGCAGAAGGAGGTGCGATCGTTACCCGACATTGACTGGGCTGACCTCACCTTGGAAACCCTTCTAGGTCAGGGAGCTTCTGGCATCACCTCCAAGGCACGATGGCAAGTCACCGCAACAGATACCCAGGAGGTAGCTGTCAAGGTATTCAAGGGCAATATCACTAGTGACGGTGTACCCTTGGATGAAATGCAAGCCTGTATTGCTGCTGGCTCTCATCCTAACTTGGTGTCGGTGCTGGGCAGACTCGTTAACCATCCTGAGGCCAAAGCAGGCTTAGTATTTTCCCTAATTCCACCTGACTACAAGATTCTAGGCGGCCCGCCCAGTCTAGATACTTGCACAAGGGACACTTTTCCCCCAGACACCCACTTTTCCCTAGCTGTGATTTTGCGCATCGCCCAAGGTGTGGCATCAGCAGCCGCACATCTGCACAGTCGGGGCATCATGCATGGCGATTTGTATGCCCACAACACCCTAGTGAATGCTCAGGGTGACAGCTTGTTGAGTGATTTTGGCGCAGCCTGTTTTTACGATCGAACTGACTCAGTGACTGCTCCTGCCTTTGAGCGTCTGGAAGTGCGGGCGTTTGGATGCTTACTGGATGATCTGCTCACCCACGCCGATCAGGACGATCTAGCAGCTCATAGGGTGACCAGCGATCGGCTCCGACAACTCCGGGACGACTGTCTGCATCCGACCGCACTGGTGCGGCCTCTATTCACCACGATTTGTCAACTCTTAGCTGACTTAGCTTAGGACAAGTGGAAATAGGTTTTGACCACAGCCAAAATGCGATCGGCAGCGTGACCATCGCCAAAAGGATTAATAGCCGTTGCCATCGCTTGGTAAGCATCTGTATTGGACAATAACTCGCTTGCTGCCGCCACAATCGCAGCCGCATCAGTACCCACAAGCTTGGCAGTGCCTGCGGTAACCGCCTCTGGACGTTCTGTGGTCTCTCGCAACACTAGCACAGGCTTCCCTAGGCTAGGTGCCTCCTCTTGCAATCCGCCAGAGTCAGTCAGTAACAGGTAGCAGCGCTGAATTGCTCCCACCAACTCTCTGTAGTCCAGCGGTTCCGTGAGAAATACACGGGGATGGTTTCCTAGCATGGCTTGCAGGGGTTCTCGCACCGTTGGGTTGCGATGTAAGGGCAACAGCAGAGCAGTGTCTGGAAAGCGGTCTAGGGTTTGCAAAAAGCCATCAGCAATGCCAGCCAATGGCGCGCCCCAGTTTTCTCGTCGATGCACCGTGGACAGCAAAACTCGATAGCGATCCCAATCTAACCCTGGAACCTCGCAGACGGGATTTTGGCTAGCAACAGCCAGCAATGCATCAATAACAGTGTTACCCGTTTTCTCCACAATGCCCACCACGCCCGATCGCTGCAAGTTCTCTACAGCCAATGCTGTTGGTGCAAAATGCAAGTGCGTCAGTTGCGAAATCAAACGCCGATTGGCTTCCTCTGGGTAGGGATTGTAGAGATCATCGGTACGCAGACCTGCTTCCACATGGCCGACGGGAATCTTTTGGTAAAAGGCGGCAAGGGTTGCTGCAAAGGCAGTAGTAGTGTCTCCCTGGGTCAATACCAGTTGGGGCTGGAGTTGTTGAAACAATGCCTCTAGTCCTTGCAAACTGCGACAGGTAATGTCGGTCAGAGTTTGCTTGGGTTGCATGATGTCAAGGTCATGGTCGGCCTCCAGTCCAAACAGTGCCATAACTTGATCCACCATCTCTCGATGCTGCCCAGTCAAGATGACTTGGGTGTCAAACTCTGGCGATCGCCGAAACACCTGAATGACTGGAGCTAACTTAATCGCTTCAGGACGAGTGCCTAGGGTGATGCATATGCGAAGACGTGCCGGGAGAGTAGTCATGGGGAAGAGAGCAATTATTCGGGCAGTTCTGGATGAACTGAAGGTTAGTAACGTGCGGATCAATGAGGCGTGCCATAATCCTAGCAATGCCATCTGGCATCATAGTACAGTTATGGTCGCAATACATCTGTCAATGGGATTGATAAGTTGGTCAATAGAATCAATAAAGCATCAATAAGTTGGTGAAAATGATGCACAGAATCTCAAAGAATTAACCGAGTTTGCACACCTTTAAATCTGCATATAAATCTGCATAGTCAATGTAGCTGTGATAAAGTCGTAATCAACACAATGGTAACCGTGTTTACATCTTTTACAATTAGAGACAATTATGTTGCGTGATTACGTTATGACTGAGTGGATTCAATCGCGTAAGTCTAATCGTGCAAGTTTAATTGAGTAGAGCAATACTTAACATTTAATTAAGTTCGGTTAATTTAACTTAAATTAATGAAGCTCAATAAATTAGTAGAGCACTATTGGGATGCATTCCCCTTATGTAGCCCTCACCCTAAATCCCTCTCCCAACCAGGGAGGGGACTTCTAATCCACCTCCCCCTTACCCCCCGTTCGCGGAGAACCAGAGGGGCTAGGAGATAAGGGCTTACTTGCGTAAGTGGGATGATCTAGCTACTATTGAGCCTGAATATAGGCTAGATGCTTGGCACCTGACGGTGCGAACTGTTGAGATTAGGAATGACAATTGATTGCCAATTGCCTAGAATGGGGTGCATAACTAAGATTATGGTACCTGTCATATTCTGCCTATTAACTGTTTGATTTGATTAAGTTACAACCTGATTGCTGTTAGATTTATTGCTGTGCGAAGAGAGCTAGCCCTATGTCGTCCAATCCTCAACGTCCATCTGTTCCACCTCCCCCGGCTCCTGGTATGCGGGTTCCGCCTCCACCCCCACCGCCACCTATGCATAGCGCTGCATCTCCAGC
>JANWZG010000244.1 GCA_025054735.1 Cyanobacteriota bacterium
AACTGTGTCTGCTTGGACTTAATCACTACTTGCCAGAACTGGTGTTGAACCACCAAAACATCAATGCGCCTTTCCAATCATTGCTGCCAGCAAACAGGTTGGCAGGTTTATAGGACTGTTGTATCTACCCTGTGGGTAGGCATTTTAGTCCGATATTAGTCTAATACGGCTTTGTTGCCTGGCTCATGACTGGTAAGACGATCAAGTTGGCTTTGCGGTTGTCTTGATAGGATGAGGACTAAAGTCCTCACTACAAACATCCTTACTGGGCTGGTAATGATGAGGACTAAAGTCCTCACTACAAACATCCTTACTGGGCTGGTAATGATGAGGACTAAAGTCCTCACTACAAACGTCCTTACTGGGCTGGCAATGATGAGGACTAAAGTCCTGACTACAAACGTCCTTACTGGGCTGGTAATGATGAGGACTAAAGTCCTCACTACAAACGTCTTGCTGAGTTGGGCATGAGATTTATACTCGGAAGGTCTTGACAAGCCCAATTGATTCTTTTTCAATAAAAGAGCATTTTTGAAATTGATTCTTAATAAAATTCTGCAGATGCATTATCTGAATAAAAGCTTTTGAACGATGGAGTGACTACGCTGTAGCGCCTTACAGAGGGATTGAATCCTAACTGTTGCCATGCAGTGGATGCTTGAAGTTATTCAGATGACTTAATACTATTTAGTACTATTTGCCATGAACAGCTCGATTTAGTAGCACAGGCAGGTTGTGCATTATCCAAGAAGAGTGTAGAGTTTACAAGAAAGATAATCGTTCTCATATTTTCTAGATTGTGTGTGAGGAGTAGCTGCTATGAATAGACGTTGGACGTGGAACCTGTGTTATTCAGCTTTGGTGTGGTCGCTGCTAACATTGCCTGGGGTTGCTGCGCCTGATCCGTTAACGCCAGCAGAGACGATCGACCGCCTTAGTATCTATGGTCAGGGCCTCGACTTGGTTCCTGCCTTTCAACCACAGGTGAATCCAATGTCACAGGTTACGTCTGTTACCCAACTGTCAGATGTACAGCCTACTGACTGGGCTTACCAGGCATTGCAATCCTTAGTGGAGCGTTATGGCTGTGTGGTAGGGTATCCCGATGGCAGCTTTCGAGGCAACCGTCCCCTGAGCCGCTATGAGTTTGCAGCCGGTTTGAATGCTTGTATGGACAAGGCGAGTGAGCTGATTGCCCAAGGACTGAGCGATCGCGTTACCAAAAGTGACCTTGCTGCGCTACAACGCCTGCAAGAGGAATTTTCTGCGGAGTTAGCAACCTTACGGGGACGAGTTGATGCCTTAGAAGCCCGCACCAGCACCCTAGAGGCCCAGCAATTTTCCACGACTACGAAGCTAGCCGGTGAGGCTATTTTTTCGATCGGTGGTGTGGTTACGGGCGGTGATGCTGCCAACGTTGACTTGCCCCGCAACACGACCTTTGCTAACCGAGTACGCCTTAACTTTGATACTAGCTTTACGGGTGACGATCTCTTACGGACTCGACTGCAAGTCAGCAATTTTGCAGATTATGTCAGCAGTGCTGCCAATCCCTTAAATGAGGGTCGAATTCGCTACGCCAACGACAGTGGCAACACCTTTGTGTTAGATGCACTGCTCTACCAATTTCCCCTTGGCGATCGCACCCGCATCACCCTAGACGCTAATGCTGGAGCCTCCGATGACTTTGCTAATACAATTAATCCCTTCATCGATGGCGATGGTGGCAGTGGCTCTTTGACCCAGTTTGGCACCCGCAACCCCATTTACTACTACCTAGATGGCATTGGTGCTGGTATAGAACACAGCTTCTCTGACCAACTTGTCCTGAGTCTAGGCTACTTATCACCTGTTGCTAACGATCCCACGCCGGGTCATGGCCTATTCAATGGTGCTTATGGAGCGCTTGCCCAGCTATTGTTCCAGCCTAGCGATCGCATCAAGATTGGGGTCTACTACATCAACGCCTACAACACCAATCCGGGCGGAACAGGCAGCAATACCGCAAATCTCGTGGGCTTGCCTGCCCTAGGGGGAGCAAACGTTTCCACCAATTCCTACGGGGTAGGTGCGTCCTTTCAACTGAGTCCAAATATTGTGATCAATGGCTGGGGAGGTTATACGGCAGCGCGAGTCATCGGCTCTGGAGACGCAGATATTTGGAACTTTGCCGTGAGTTTGGCATTTCCTGATTTGGGAGGCAAGGGCAACCTCGGTGGCATCATCGTTGGTATGGAACCCAAGGTGACCAATGTCAGCGGCACAGTCCTTCGCGGACAAATTAACGCCGATCCCGACACCTCATTGCATGTGGAAGGTTTCTACACTTGGCGGATATCTGACAATGTTGGCGTTACACCAGCCGTGATTTGGTTAACGAACCCTGACCATAATGCCGCTAATAACGACATTGTTATCGGTCTAATCCGCACTACCTTCAGCTTCTAGCATAGTGCCCTGATGCGTCGCTCTAGTGCCTAGGGAGCAGCTTACTCATACCCGCAGTACCTGCGGGATTAGGGCTGGTACCTGGGCATTACTCGTGACCGAAACAATCCTTAAAGTGTTTTAAAGTGATTTGAAAGAAAAAAGGAAATTATGTAGCCTATCATGCTGTCATGCATAGGGATGGTAATATATGTCTGACCTGCTGAGACGACATTATTTGTCATGACACCAATGCTATCCCTAGAGGCAGCTCGACCCCAAACTCAATTGAAACTGGAGCGAGTTCTCATTGTTGAGGATGAAGAGTTGATTCGTGAGACGATCGCCCTAGCCCTAGGTGAAGAAGGCTATGAAGTTTTGGTAGCTGAGGATGGACGAACTGCCTTAGAGCTAATTCAAAAAACCTGCCAAGCTGATGAGTCTGAGCCGTTTCGACTAGATTTAGTGATTCTTGACCTCATGCTCCCTAGCATTAATGGCTTAGATTTATGTCGCCTCATTCGGCATGAAGGGATTCAAGTACCCATTTTGATGCTGAGTGCTAAGGGCAGTGAAACCGATCGCGTTGTGGGCTTAGAAGTAGGTGCAGATGACTATTTGACGAAGCCCTTTGGAATGAGAGAACTGATTGCTCGATGTCGAGTGTTGATGCGCCGCCATAGCAACCTACAAGTCACGCCTCAAGATCATACTCTGCGGTTCCATGATATCACTCTGTATCCCCAAGAATGCCGCGTGCTGCTGCGGGGAAAAGAGGTTAATCTGTCTCCCAAGGAGTTTCGTATTTTAGAACTATTCATGAGTCATCCCCGGCGTGTTTGGTCACGGGAACAGTTGATTGAGCGCGTCTGGGGGCCGGACTTTATGGGCGATAGCAAGACCGTGGATGTTCATATCCGTTGGCTACGCGAAAAGCTAGAGCTTGATCCTAGCCGTCCGGAATATCTCATGACTGTACGCGGGTTTGGTTATCGGTTTGGCTAAGTCTTGCTCTGCTGGTGGGGTAGCCGTTACTCGAAGTGGTGGCGTAGCCCTAGTCCAGCTTGCTGATGCCGATTCGGTAACGTTTGGTACGGCTTGGTATTCTGATTAACTGGCAGCAGAGCCGGATATTGCTGTGCTGGAGCAGATGACTGCGAGATTTGTGAGCAATGCTAGTAGTGATGCGCCAAAGTTGTCTGCCCTCAGTTGGCTAGGCTGGTGTGACAGGCTGATATGACAATAGGTGAAAAATGAATGACTCCCTAAGAGGTTTAGGATTCTTTGCTGATTTTTCTAGATCAGGACAGTTATGCTCTAGGATCTATAAGCACCCCATCAGGTATTGCTATGTATAAGACGTTTGACTTGCATGTTGTAGAAACTCGCCCGTTAATTAGCCCGGCGATGTTGCATAGTGAGTTACCCATTACTGATGGGGCGGCAGCACTGGTGACAGAGACCCGCGATCGCATTCGCAATATCCTGCGTCATGAAGATTTGCGCCTGTTGGTCGTGGTTGGCCCTTGCTCTATCCATGACGTTAATGCTGCCTATGAGTATGGCCAGCAGTTGATGGCTCTACGACGAGAATTGGCAGATGACTTAGAAATTGTGATGCGTGTCTATTTTGAAAAACCCCGCACCTCTGTAGGTTGGAAAGGGTTAATCAATGATCCTCATCTAGATGGCAGCTATGACATCAACACAGGGTTACGCTTGGCACGGAAACTATTGCTAGATCTGGCTAACCTGGGCTTGCCCGCAGCAACGGAATTACTAGACCCCATCATTCCGCAATACATTGCTGATGTCATCTCGTGGACAGCGATCGGTGCCCGCACTACTGAAAGCCAGACTCACCGTCAGATGGCCTCTGGGTTATCGATGCCGATCGGGTTCAAAAATGGCACCGATGGTAGCCTGCAAGCCGCTAGTAATGCCATGTTAGCAGCCAGCCAACCCCATCATTTTCTGGGGATTAACTATCAGGGGTTAGCAAGCATTGTCACGACTACAGGCAATCCTGATGGACATTTGGTGTTGCGAGGGGGTAAAAAAGGCCCAAACTACGATGCTGAGCATGTGAATCAAGCGGCAGCCGACTTGGCTCTCAAGGGGCTGAACTCACGAGTTATGGTGGATTGCAGCCACGACAATGCCGGTAAAGATCACACTAAACAGGCGATCGCCCTGAACAGTGTAGCCGATCAGGTCGCCGCAGGGTCACCCAATGTATTGGGAGTGATGCTAGAGAGTCACTTGGTAGCAGGCAAACAGTCCATTCCCGCAGACCTCAGTCAACTAGTCTATGGTCAGAGTATTACGGATGCCTGCATTGACATGTCAACTACGGCTGCCCTGCTGCGATCGCTAGCCCAAGCTGTTCGCAGTAGTCGCCGTGAACAGATACCTGCAATCTAGAATGACTGCCGATCGCATCTCTGTGATCATACCTGTGCTCAACGAGGCCGCAACGATCGCTGATAGTCTCTCCCATTTACAACGGGCTGCTGGGGCTATGGCTATAGAGGTAATTGTAGTTGATGGTGGCAGTCAAGACGGCACTCGCGATCAACTAGCAGGCTTAGGAATTACGGTACTCACTGCTCCTCCAGGACGTGCCCATCAGATGAATGCTGGCGCTGCTAGAGCCACTAGCAATGTTTTGCTGTTTCTCCATGCAGATACTCGCTTGCCCCTTGGGTTTCCAGTGCTGGTGAATCAGGTGCTCAGCACCCCAGGGGTCATTGCTGGAGCTTTTGCCCTTAGTATTGACGGTGATCTGCCGGGGCTGCGTTGGGTGGAGTGGTTTGCTAATTGGCGATCGCGCACATTGCGTATGCCCTACGGCGATCAAGCCATTTTTCTGCGTGCGGAACAGTTCCATGCTATCGGCGGTTTCCCCCAGCAACCCATCATGGAGGACTACGAACTAATTCGCCGTCTGCGCCGTCGTGGACAAATTGCGATCGTCCCCCAGCCCGTGATCACCTCTGCCCGTCGCTGGCAAAAACTAGGTGTTTTACAAACAACCCTCATCAACCAGGCGATCGTCGCTGCCTATCGATTAGGCGTATCTCCTCAGCGCCTTGTCCGGTGGTATCGTTGAATAACTACTGGGTGCAAGACTCAAGCCTTTTTCCGTCCCATTGCCGCACTCGCGTCAGAGAGTTAACCATGTCTGTGTCCACAGCAACACTGATTCCTTGAAATCGGGCTATACAATGGTGAGGCTTGCGGCAGGGTTTTATATTTTCGCTACAAATAATCTGTAGCCTTGACTGTGGAAATTGATATAGCAGTTGGGAGAAACACAAATGAGATCACCTGAAAATAGCTGGTTAGTTGTGGGTTCGATGAGTGTGGTAGCAGCTCTGGGAGTAATGACTGTTCCCGCTCAGGCATTTACACTCAATGCTACATCCGGTAGCTGGAGTAATGTAGTTGGCGGCAGTTCGATAGGGTTTTACACAGTTGCATCTGAGCAGCAAGTGCGATGGGGAACTCCAACTATTGGCTCAGAAATCACTCACCAAAGTGGTCTAGGGTTCACAGGGACGGGAGCACAAGCTATTGAGATTGATACCATTTTCAACCTAGGGCAGTTGCGCCACTTTAACAATCCTGTCGCTGCTGGAACA
>JANWZG010000245.1 GCA_025054735.1 Cyanobacteriota bacterium
TTGCCCCAGGGTCAACCGACCGATGACTACAAACACCGCACTCAAGAAGCCTAATGCTACCAACACCCCTAGCACCAGCGTATGGGATTGGTTAAGCCCTAGCACCGCTGGCAACAGCCACAGCCTGGGATAGTTCATAGGGGCACCCCCCAAACAGGGGTTATCTACCAGCACATCATGCCCTAGGCGGTGACAGTCCCAGGCGGCAGTGATCACCCGTAAATCTCGGAAGGGCGTGGTTAAGGCAGGCACCCCCAGCACATTGCGCCAGACTCGGTAGGCAGGCAGGGCTAGACTGCCAAGGGCGATCGTCAAGAAATAGGCCATGACGATCGCCATCAGTAACCATCGGCCATCCCACAATGGCTTGCTCCCAGGATGCTGACTAAGTTGGTCGCGAGTCTTCAACATTACCATCCATCAAGACAGCGCCCTTCTGCCGCCCATCGCTCCTGCAAATTGTCAAGATTGTCAACAACGCGATGAACAGTAAGACAGCTAGACCAGTCTACTATACTAAAGGCAAGCTCCAAATCCCTGCATGAACACCATAACTGCTGCTCCAACTGGCATTATCGCGGTTGGAGGTACTGGTCAGTTTCTAGTGCTGCAAGCAATCCGTTTGCAATTAACACACGATGATACATCAAGGGACTATTCCCAAGCCGTTCACCCTGACTTATAGGCACCCCCGACACAATATTACCCCTGACACAATGGGGCGCTCTCCATGACATCTGAAGTCAGTGAGCATAGTCGTTAGCAGGCCAAGCAACCTGAACCCCAAATCCCCGTACTAGGAGTGGTGACCCATGTCAGTGACGATCGCATCAGGATTATGGCACAGTGCTAGTGATTGATCAGACCAGATGGGCTGGCCGAGAATGAGCACCAGCTAGCCGAGGACATAGTGGGTATGTGACCATGAAGCGCAGGCAATGGATCAGAAACTGGTTAGGACAATGGCAGCATAACCGCTGGATGCAGGGTTTGCTGGTGGTGGTGCTGGTAGGGCTGTTGGTGCGATCGCTACCATACCTTGCACCCATCCGCGCAACCGATATGGCTCACCAATCAGGGGCGATAGAGTTTCGCGATCGTCATAACCTCATCCTTGGCACGTTGTTGAGTCGTGACCAAGAGCATACCGTGGCTGTGCCATTGTCTCAGGTATCACCCCAGTTTATCCAGGCCATCCTAGCTGCTGAAGATGGACGGTTTTATCGTCATGGCGCGCTGGAGGTACGGGCGATCGTGCGTTCCACCCTAGAGGCTATTCGGCATCGGCAGTTCCGCAGTGGTGCTTCCACGATTACCATGCAATTAGCCCGGATGGTGAAGCCAGTGCCCAACAACCTATGGGGAAAAGCTCAAGAAGTCTGGCTGGCATGGCGCATAGCCGCTGGCATGAGTAAGGACGAGATTTTAGCCGCCTACATTAATCGCATTCCCATGGGGGGCAATATCTATGGTGTGGAGGCAGCAGCGCGAGCCTATTTTGGGGTAGCTGCACGGGATTTGACCCTCGCCCAAGCTAGTCTTTTAGCGGCGTTGCCTAATGATCCGGTGTATCTGGATCCCTATCGCCATCGAGAAGCCCTGCGCCAGCGCCAAGCCTATGTGTTGCGACGCATGGTAGCCGATGGGTATATCGATCGCACCCAGGCGGATGCCGCCTACAATCAAGTGCTCACCTTTCAATCCCGTCATCAGGGAATTTTAGCAGCCCCCCATTTCTTGCTGTGGTTGGCAACTCAGCTACCAGAGAACCATATCCCTCAAGTGCAAACTAGTCTCGATCGTACTCTGCAATCCTACATTGAGTCTCAGGTGAGTCAGGTCTTAGCTGAGCTAGAGCATCACAACGTTCACCATGCGGCTGTGCTGGTAGTGCACAATCCTACCGGTGAGGTGCTAGCCTATGTTGGCTCTCCTAGTTACTTAGCTGCTGATCAGCAGGGTCAAAATGATGGTGTACAAGCCTTGCGTCAGCCAGGATCATCCCTAAAGCCATTTTTGTACGAGTTAGCCTTGGAACTAGGGGTGATTCAGCCCCGGACAATTCTGGCGGATGTACCCACCCACTACGCTATTCCAGGAGCTAAGCTCTACAGTCCTACGGATTATAGTGAAACCTTTCAGGGGCCGGTGCGGGTGCGGATGGCCTTGGCAAATTCTCTGAATGTTCCCGCTGTCAGAATCCTGGAAATGGTGGGGGTACAGCGGTTTCTGGATCGTCTCCATCAACTGGGCTTTACCCATCTCAGCCACCCAGCAGACTACTATGGCTTGGGCCTGACCCTAGGCAGCGGCGAGGTTACCCTGTGGGAGCTAGCACGGGCCTATCGAGTTCTAGCACTAGCCAGTGACGATCGTGCTTTCTCTAGAGCATCTCGTCCATGGGTGTCTGACCTGCGTC
Organism: Cyanobacteriota bacterium; assembly: GCA_025054735.1. Lineage (NCBI taxonomy): Bacteria > Bacillati > Cyanobacteriota > Cyanobacteriota bacterium. The sequence goes on from JANWZG010000245.1 coordinate 2,420, forward strand.
CTATCCTTACCCCTAACCACCAACCACAAACCAGCCAGGCCCCTTCCTTGGCTGTGGTTGATCAGGCTTACGGTCGCCCCTCGCCTGCTTGGGCGTTGGTGACTGATATGCTCAGCGATCGCTACGCCCGTGCTCAAGCCTTTGGTGTAGATTCGGTGTTAGATTTGCCCTTTCCTACAGCCGTGAAGACCGGCACCTCATCGGATTTTCGAGACACATGGACGATCGGATTTACTAGGGACTATACCGTCGCGGTTTGGGTCGGCAACTTTGACGGTTCCCCCATGCAGCGCATATCTGGCGTGACGGGGGCTGCTCCCCTCTGGCAGCGCATTATGCTACATCTCCATGAGCAACAGCCACCAGCACCGTTTTCGTCTCCTGTAGGCTTGCAGAAGCGTCCTATCTGTGCCCTGACGGGTAAAAAGCCTACCCCTGATTGTGATGTGATTGTGCAGGAATATCTCTTCCCAGAGGATTTAATGGCCTATGAGCAAGAGGCACAGTCCCAAGCACAGACCGTTACAACAATGGGTAAGCCTCGCTTGGCAACATCTCAGGTTTCCCTCTCGCAGGACTACGATGAATGGCTAGCACGCCAGTCTCATCCTCGCTTAGCTGGCGATGCCTTGCGAATTGTATCGCCTCAGAATAGCAGTCTGTTTTTAGTGGGGTCTAGGCGATCGGCCCATGAGCGTCTTGAGTTTAAGCTAGCGAGTCCTCCCCAGCAGCCTATAGAGTGGTGGCTCAATGGCAACCTGCTGGCCACTCAAGCAAGCCAGTCCTTGTTTTGGCCATTGCGTCCAGGACATTGGACTCTTGAAGTGCGCCAAGGCGAGGCTAGCGATCGCATCACCTTTGAGGTAGAGGTTAGGGATGAACCAGCACCCAATCGGGGCTTCTCCTACCAATAGGAGCCTTCGTCATGGGTCTGCACCCGAAAAACACTTGACAGATCTGGCAGCCATCAGTAACGTTGAGTGTCACTGGTTTGTGTTCTGTCTACGATCGCTCCATGAATCTTCGGCTACCTAATCCTTTCACCGACACTACAGTACAGGATTGGTCACTGTCAGCTCGCCTGTTGCGTTGGCTGACGTTTTTGTGGCTATTTGTTGGGGTGTTACTTCTATTTTCAGCCTCCTATGCTGTAGCCGATGCTGAGTTCCACGATGGTCTATACTATGTCAAACGGCAAGTCATCTGGATTGTAGTAGGTTTGGTGGGGTTCAATGTGGTCGTTACCCTGCCCATGCGTAGGCTGATTGCGATCGCCCATTGGGGGCTGCTGATTTGCTTTGGCCTCACCTTGATTACCCTTATTCCTGGCATGGGTACCACCGTCAATGGAGCAACTCGCTGGCTGCACCTGGGATTTTTGCCCCTCCAACCCTCGGAGTTGATCAAGCCATTTTTGGTATTGCAAGCTGCCTACGTCTTCGGTCAGTGGCATCGGTTATCGTGGGCGGTGCGATCAACTTGGCTCGCCATCTTCACGGGCATCCTCACCGCCATTTTGTTACAACCAAACTTGAGCACTGCCACCCTCTGTGGTCTGTTACTGTGGCTAGTTGCCTTGGCTGCGGGGTTACCTTATTGGCAGTTGTTTAGCACTGCCGGTGTCGGCGGCATCATGTTGGCCCTCAGCCTAGGCACCCGCGAATATCAACGGCGACGGATTCTTTCATTTTGGAATCCATGGGCAGATGCCCAAGGAGATGGGTACCAACTTGTTCAGAGTTTACTAGCAGTGGGGTCTGGCAAGCTGTTTGGTGTGGGGTTCGGCAACTCGCAACAAAAGCTGATCTATCTACCCATTCAGCACACAGACTTTATTTTTGCTGTCTTTGCCGAAGAGTTTGGCTTTGTGGGCTGTTGCCTACTGTTATTGTTTCTTGCAGCTTACAGCACCATAGGCTTGTGGGTAGCTCTGCGGGCAAAACTGCTAGTGCTGCGGTTAGTGGCGATCGGCTCCGTTACCATCCTTATTAGTCAAGCTATTCTCAACATCGGGGTGGCCACCGGCGTGCTGCCTACAACTGGTTTGCCCTTACCCATGGTTAGTTACGGTGGTAGTTCCATGATTTCTAGCTTGATCATTGCTGGACTATTGGTGCGTGTAGCGCGGGAAGGTAGTGGAGCAACAGTCACGCCCCTAGTACCTGCTGGCAAGGTAGTCTCTAAAAAGCGTCCGGTTCCCCAGCAGCCTATTGTCGAATAGCCTCTATTGCCAAATACCCTGTAGTCGAACCTACGGTCGAATAAAGTTACGGTCGAATAAAGTGTGCCCAGACATTGCCATTGGGGCCAGCTACTTCGTTCATGTAGCCATTGGAGTAGTGAACTCGTCGCCCTTCCTTGTTGCGATAGCCTGTGGTTGCATCCCCCCAGGGGTCATGGGCCAAATAGCCCCTTTCGTTAAAGCCAATGACAGTGATGATGTGTCCTCCGTGGGTGAAGTAACCACCGACTACCACAGGATAGCCATCCACTAATTCTCGCTTTATCTGCTCCCAGCGGCGTGTAGTGCTAAAGCTAGAATTCTTAAACCCATAGGCTTTAATCAGGTTGGCCAGCACACCGTTATCGGTTTGGCTATTTTGACCATACCGACTGATGCACCAATCGTACAACTCGTCTTCTAGTTGCTGTCTGGGATTTTTGGGACGAACACCGTGGTAATAGAGCACCATGGCGATCGAGGTCACATTACAGGTCGCCCATGGCTTGCGCGAATTGTCTCGCTGAGAAAAATAGGGAACGCTCAACGTCACCTCAGACGGATTAACATCCACTACCTTGCCACCCCGCATCATCCTAATGTGGCCCTGAAAAATAAAGCCAGTATTGCCAAAACCAGGAAATTCCTCTGTGAGAGAAACCTTAATGTGATCTTGGGCTAACATAAATGCAGCAACCCCATACATCCGGTTAGCTGGCAAAGAAATCTTGTCATTGGCTGGCAGTTGACTAACATTGGCAAGACTCTTTTTGAAGACCGTTGGCTGCGTAGTCACGATGCTAAACGCATTAGGGTTGAAGGCAATAACTCTGCCCCTGTGATCCACCACTTGCACGTGATCCTTAAAGACAAACCCATGGCTGCCAAAATTGGGAATTGGTCGAGCGAGGGATAGCCGAAAGTGTCCTGGCACACAGGCATAGCCAGTTAACTCTAAAACCTGCCCCTGCCTTAGCGGCAGCATTTGGTTCGCAGGCAATGTTGAGGAATCTACAGGTTGTAGCTTTAAGAGGGTTGTAGCAAGTATATTTGCCTGGGCCGCTACTAAGGTGTCTGGTGGGTCAGGATCTCGCCTAGCCTGCACCGGCTCGTTTCCCTTGAGGAGCTGAACATGGGGAGCAAAGAAAAAGCCACTGGCACCTACTGGCGGGATAGGAACTGCTAAGTCAACGTTGAGGTGACCATCAGTATAGCCATAGCGGACAACGTTGAAGGTTTGACCAGCTCTGACAACAACTTTTTGCTGACTGTTAAGGGTGGTAGAGTCCGCGGAAGAGACCTTAAAGAAGGTATCATTTAATATCCGCAAGATATAGGGCTTACCTACCGTCCGGGGATTGTCGGTAACAGTGATGTAGGGAACTTGCTCGCTAACCGTTGCACCATTGGCATCCAACCC
>JANWZG010000246.1 GCA_025054735.1 Cyanobacteriota bacterium
GTCCTGGTGATTTTTATGAATGCTGGTTTCGGCATGTTGGAAACTGGCTTCTGCCGTCAAAAGAATGCGGTCAACATCTTGTCTAAGAACTTGATTGTGTTTGCGCTGGCAACAATTTCATTCTGGGCAATTGGCTTTGGCATAATGTTTGGTGATGGTAATGCCTTTATGGGCACGACTGGTTTCTTCCTCGCTGGCCCAGACAATAGCCCCGCAACTGGCGAAGACTACAAGGGTATTTTTGGCTCTTTGAATTGGACTGGCGTACCACTAGCAGCTAAGTTTCTCTTCCAGGTTGCTTTTGCTGGCACGGCTGCTACGATCGTATCTGGCGCAGTGGCGGAGCGTATCAAGTTTATTGACTTTCTGATCTTTAGCCTGCTGTTGGTGGGTATTTCCTATCCTATTACCGGGCATTGGGTCTGGGGTGGCGGTTGGCTCTACAAGATAGGTTTTTGGGACTTTGCAGGTTCTACTGTTGTTCACGCAGTTGGCGGTTGGGCAGCTCTAGTTGGTGCTGCGATTCTCGGCCCTCGTATTGGTAAGTACGTCAATGGTCAGCCCCAAGCTATCCCTGGTCACAACCTAAGCATTGCTACGCTAGGCTGTTTGATTCTATGGATTGGCTGGTTTGGTTTCAACCCTGGCTCGACTATGGGGGTTGGTGACGGCAGCGCGATTGCTCACATTGCCTTGACTACGAACTTGGCAGCCGCTGCGGGCGGCATTGCTGCAACTATCACCGCTTGGATGGTTTTCGGTAAGCCTGACTTATCTATGATTATCAACGGTATCCTGGCTGGTCTGGTTGCGGTTACGGCAGGTTGTGCCTTTTATGGCAATTGGCCTGCCGTCATTGTTGGTGCGATTGGTGGTATCATCGTTGTCTTCTCGGTGATTTTCTTTGACAAGATTGGCATTGATGACCCAGTTGGTGCTATCTCTGTTCACTTAGTGAATGGTGCCTGGGGTACCTTGGCTGTTGGTATTTTTGGCCAAGGGCTAAATGCCGGCCCTAAAGGTTTGATTGCTGGCAACCCTGGTCAAATTGTTACGCAGTTAATAGGTATCTTGTCAGTGGGTGGTCTCACTGTGTTGTTAAGCTTTATCTTCTGGTATGTTCTGAAGGCGATTTTCGGGATGCGAGTTACTCGTGAAGAAGAACTGGAAGGCTTGGATATAGGCGAGCACGGTATGCAAGCTTACAGTGGCTTCTTGAAAGAGCCTGAACCATCTACTGGCAGCATCCCTGAAGGTGAAAGCGTTGTTAGCCCTGGTTAAGAGAATAACTAGCAAGTGTCTGCTGATTGATTGCAGATATGGCATCTAAAATTTGATAGATTTCCTCTGTGGTTGAATGGTGCGGGAGATGTTCGTCAAGACATCTCCCATTTTGTTTTTCAATGTTTTTGAATCTGTTTTTCGCCTCCCGCTACCAGAGCTAAGGAGACACCGCGCTCATGTTATCCCTACAACAGCTATATGTGTCTTAGGATATATCTGAGACTACAAGAGTTTACCTACTTCAGCGTGTTTGGATCAATACCTAGCTCCTGTAACTTGGCTGCTAAAATATCAGCCCGCTGACGCTCTTGCTCGGCCCGCTGACGCTCTTGCTCAGCCCGCTGACGCTCTTGCTCGGCCCGCTGACGTTCTTGCTCGGCCCGCTGACGCTCTTGCTCGGCCCGCTGACGCTCTTGCTCAGCCTGCTCAGCACTCCATAGAAGCAGGTTACCATGGACATCCCACCAGCGCAGCCAAGTCATAGTTTGCCCTAGGTGTTCTCCTCGCCAAGTTCCTAGAAACAAATTTAATTCTGGGATCCAGAAATGTCCACTTGCGTTACTGGTTTGAGACTGGTAACGACCATCGTGGAAACGTCGCAATTCCAGCCGTTCTTCATAGGGATCAAACGTGACGTAGTTAGGAACTTGCAGGATCTGCTCATAGAAGTAAAGTTTGCCGTAGGGAGGAGTTGATCGCATGGACAGTTCCCCATTGTCTTCATCAGACAAAAACTCCATGACCACAGCTACAGGATCTCCTTGAAGATAGGGAGTATAGCTGCGACGGATAGTGCCAGGTGCCACAGGCTGCACATGGGGGACATATAGCCAGTCTGGCGCTTTGACCACTATTTTTTTATTTACAGTAGCTACTAACCCAAAGTTAGCGGCAATCAACATATCTGGCTGAATTAGGCCATTGGCCCCTAGAGCATCGGTCAAAGCCGCTGCTAAGGATGGTTGTTGAAGATTTTCCACGGGGTCATCGGGTAAGACGTAATCAGCAGGCAAAGCCTCCCACGTGACGATCGGCGTAGTTTGTACAGGGTTAACGTGAAGCACCATCGGGTAAAATCCTTAACTAACGTGATGGGTACAGAGGTCTGACTGCTAGCATGGTTCTAGATTATAGACAAAAACTAAAGGTTATCGCAGCAAGCAATAACAAAGCAGAACTGCTGCTGGTGACTAGCGCTAACTGGATAGTGTTCTAGTGAGGTAGTGGTGGATCAAGTTATTGGTGTTGATTTAGGGGGGTCTGCAATTAAACTGGGACGCTTTGATCGAGATGGCAACTGTCTCCAGGCATTAACAGTAGCAACTCCCCAGCCAGCAACGCCTGATGCTGTGTTGACAGCAATGGTGACAGCGATCGCACAGGTGGATCCTTACCAAAACGGGAAAGCGATCGGTGTCGGGATGCCTGGCCCTGTTGATGCTACAGGACGTGTCTCTCTGGTTGCTATTAACCTGAGTAATTGGCAAATGGTGCCCATGGCTGATTGGCTGGAAGCAGCGGTAGGTAGACCCGTAACCTTAGCTAATGATGCTAACTGTGCGGGCTTGGGTGAAACTTGGCTAGGTGCAGGTCGGCGGTTTCAGAATCTCATCCTGCTCACTCTAGGAACTGGTGTTGGTGGTGCGGTGATTTTAGATGGTCAGTTGTTTGTGGGCAGTCGGGGAGTAGGAGCCGAGCTGGGCTTGATTACGCTCAATCCTGATGGGCCTGCTTGTAACAGCGGCAATAGAGGTTCCCTAGAGCAGTATGTCTCCGCTCAGGCTATTCGTCGGCGTACTGGGCTGGAACCACGAGAACTAGATGCTCGATCGCGGGCAGGAGACCCTAGTGCGCTACAGTTTTGGCAGGCTTATGGGCGGGACTTGGGTGCCGGGCTGGCTAGTTTAATCTACATATTCGACCCAGAAGCAGTTGTGTTGGGGGGTGGCATCAGTGCCAGCGCAGAGTTTTTTTTACCCACTGTACAGGCTGAAGTTCATCAACGAGTGTTTCACAGCGCTCAATCTGGCTTACAAATCTTAATCGCAGAATTAGGGAACCAAGCTGGCATTGTAGGAGCAGCTAAGCTAGCGTGGCAACTTGTTGATAAATCAATCTCCAGCTAATATCCATGCGCCTACCAATCACCATACACCACAGAAATTGCCCTAGCACTTCTAGCACTTAGAGTTACGGTCTGCAACGACTACTCTGACTTAACTTAAGCAACAGCCATAATTGAGATAGAAGAGCTTTCAGATACATAAGGTTGCTGTTATGTTCACAAAGATTCTAGTTGCAACAGATAGCTCTCCCATGGCTGAGCAAGTTTTTGATCGAGCACTTTTTTTAGCAAAAGCTGCCCAAGCCGACATGAAGCTTTTGCATGTTTTGTCCGCAGAAGAAAATGAAAGCCCTAACTTGCCTCAGTATGTAGGATTAGACTACTACTTCACCATGACAGAAGCATCGTGGCGTGATTATCGAGAGCAGTGGGATGCCTTCAAGGAAGAGCGACTACAGTGGCTACATACTCATGCAGAGACAGCTAGAGCATCTGGTTTGTCCGTTGAAGTGGAGCAGATCTGCGGTAATCCAGGACGGGTTATTTGTCAGGTTGCTAGAACTTGGGGAGCTGACTTAATCGTAATGGGGCGGCGGGGACGATCAGGCCTAAGTGAACTACTACTGGGTAGCGTTAGTAACTACGTTCTGCATCATGCCCCCTGTTCAGTGATTGCACTTCAAGCATTAACGTCTTCATCGCGTCCAGCTCACTCTATCGATGCAGTTGCATCCTAGCCAATCATTAACATTAAACAAGCCTCTGTTTGGCATGGTTTGCCACTATCTTGCATGACTCACTTGCGTCACTTAGTGGCAACTGGTACTAACAAAGCAGCCAAGACTCGCCTAAAGTTTCAGGAAACTATTCGTCGATGGCATCAATGATTTAACTCTCAGGATAAGGTTTTCAGATTTCTAAGCCTCAAATTAAGATATGTAATGTTTATCAGACTAAACCGAATAATGGGTCTCCGCCTCCCGTATGATAATGAGTACACTCATGAAGTTGTGTAAAAAGGGGCTTTTATTAACGTGGCTATTCCTCTCTTACAATACTCTCCCACCACTAACAACCAGCGCGTAGCTAGTTTTGAAACTGTACCAGGCGACGAGCAGCCCAGGATTTTTACAACGGATAACCTGCTCTTCGGCTCTGACATGGATGCTTTAATCGAAGCAGCCTATCGTCAAATATTCTTCCATGCATTTGCTTGGGATCGAGAGATAGCTCTGGAATCTCAACTTCGCAATGGACAGATTACTGTTCGTGGTTTTATCCGTGGATTGTTGCTATCTAAGACCTTTATTGATAGCTTCTACGACAAGAACAGTAACTATCGCTTTGTGGAGCACTGTGTTGAGAAGGTCTTAGGGCGGCGAGTATACAGTGAGCGCGAGAAAATTGCTTGGTCGGCTGTGGTTATGACCAAGGGTGTCAAGGGGTTTGTTGATGAGCTACTCAACAGCCAAGAGTACCTTGAGAACTTTGGCGAAAACATTGTCCCTTATCAGCGGCGGCGTATATTGCCAGGACGCAGTGAAGGTGAACTGCCCTTCAACATCAAATCTCCTCGTTATGATGCTTACTACCGAGCTAAGCTAGGCTTCCCACAAGTGATCTGGCAGACAGTTGTTCGTAGCTACGTGCCTCAAGATCGGCAGCCCAAGGCAGGTAACCCAGCACTATTTCTAGACATGGCACGGAGCATTAATCCGCGCAGCAACCCACCCCAGCGTATTTCTGCGGTCAATATTGACATTGAGAAGACAGTGCCTTACCGCAGATAGTTTACGTCTTACGCATAACACTAGACAGTTAATTAAAAAGAGCTTAAAGCACCTATGCCTTAAGCTCTTTTATTCTTTATCGTGCAACTACCAGCCATGCACCTACGTCTGGATTTGATACATCTATAACCTGCCGATAACTTACCCGACAAACCCATCTGTCTAGTTAGATGAGCCAAGTCCAGCGTAAGCACCGTAGAAAAATAATCCAACAATCGCAAGCACACCTAAGCCAGCAACAACTGCAACAAGCCATAGGGGGATACGTCCAGGTTGAGACACAACAATCACCTCTCTGTACAAATAGATCAACTAAGACTAACTAGTTAAAGAAATAGCTAGAGAATAAAATGCCGAGTACAAACACCAACAACAAGCCTAAAAACAGTGATGTTCGGTTAAGCTCAACTGGTTGCTTATTGGGATTTGGAGTCCGTTCCATAATGCCTCCCTACCGTTGAATAAACTGCATGGCTGCGATCGCACCCAAAAAGAAAATTGTGGGTACTGCCAGCGTATGAACTGCCAACCAACGAACTGTAAAAATTGGGTATGTAGTTGGCTGATTAGGATTGTTACTTGTCATAGTCAATAACTCTCACCTTACTCTTTTGAAAACTCGCCAATCTGCTGTTTACCTTCGTAACGACTGCTGACGATCGGTAGCTCTTGTCGTGTTTGAGTAAAGTACTCATTGGGTCGAGGAGTACCAAACACATCGTAGGCTAAGCCAGTGCTTACAAACAACCAGCCAGCAATAAACAAGGCTGGAATTGTAATGCTGTGAATGACCCAGTAGCGAACACTAGTGATAATGTCAGCGAATGGACGCTCTCCAGTAGAACCTGAAGCCATTGTTAAATCCTCTCCCTAAATTACGGATATGATTTGCGGTTACAGATACGCAATGAATTGCAA
>JANWZG010000247.1 GCA_025054735.1 Cyanobacteriota bacterium
CACTATCTCAGACGGATGGCATTACCGTAGTCTCTCAGTCCCATTGGTATCGAACACGGCCTGTTGGCCCCCCTCAGCCTGACTATCTCAATGGTTGTGCTCTATTAAGGGTGACCCTAACTCCCCTGGAACTACTGCAAGTATTGTTGGCAACTGAGACGAAGTTTCAGCGGGTTCGACGAGGCAAAAACCAACCTAGAACTTTAGATTTAGATTTGTTACTGTTTGACAATTTGGTGCTGAATTTGCCAGAATTGCAGATTCCTCATCCCCGGATGATTAATCGGGCTTTTGTATTAGTGCCATTGGCAGAAATTGCCCCAGATTGGATTGAACCTATCTCTGGGTTGTCGATCGCTCAACTTGTGAACCGCGTAGATTGCTCAGGTATTTTGCGACGGGAGTCTTAGTTACAGTCAAGACAGCCAACTTCATGCCATTTTATGAAGTGTCCCTGTTGGGAAAGAAATCCATGCAGAAGCGCCATAGGGTTATGTAAGTATAGAGTTCCCAAAGCAGCTAGTGTCATATGACCCAGTTACAGTCTATCCGTCCGCACTCATCAGGCAGCAATCTACCAAACATTCAGGCTAGCTTTCCCTATCCTTACTCTAATGCCGATGTTAGTGTTGCTCCTTGTTCTATCACTCACCACTCGCACTCAGCAGCCGCAACTGTGAACTCTTGTGTCTCACCATGGCTGATGCCCCTGGTGTATCCCCTCGGTCACCGACTCGTTATTCCTGCATATTTCCGCCGTGTCGATATTGTTGGGCAAGAGAACCTGTTCATCGATAAGCCCATAATCTTAGCGCCTACCCACCGATCGCGCTGGGATGCTCTGATTGTTCCCTATGCAGCCGGAAAGCTAGTGACTGGCAAGCACCTACGGTTTATGGTTTCTGCTGATGAGATGCTAGGTCTGCAAGGCTGGTTTATTCGGCGCTTGGGCGGATTTCCTGTGGATACTCGTAAGCCCTCTATTGCTACTCTGCGTTACACCATTGAGTTGCTGCACCGACGAGAAAGTCTGGTCATCTTTCCAGAAGGCAACATTCACCATGGTCAGCCTGTGCAACCATTGAAGCCCGGATTAGCCCGATTGGCACTGCAAGCTGAATCATTACAGCCAGGGTTAGATATTCATATCGTGCCCATGAGTATCAAGTATGGCTCTGCTTTAGTACCGTGGCGAACGACCGTAAGGGTTGCGATTGGCACTCCACTGTCCATTGCTCCCTATACCAGTGGCCATACGAAGCAGCAGGCCAAGCATCTGACCCAAGCCTTAGAGCAGGCATTGAAGGTACTACACGACTAGTCTAAAAATCCCTGGGTTGTCGTTGACCTAAAATCCCGCTGCTGTGCCCTCACCGCGGGGATCAGCAACTCCCTCTAACGTGTCGTCAGGTCGTTGGTGAATGAGAGTGGCATTGCCCCAGGATCTACCTTGGCGAATGGCATGACCACGCTGCCGCAGGTTTTCTACCGTTGCTGCGTCGATACCGGGTTCCAGAAATAGCTGATCAGGTTGCCATTGATGATGTAGACGTGGAGCCGCAATCGCTGTAACGGCATCTAGCTCAAACACAAGGATATTCAGCACGAGTTGAATGACTGTAGTGATAATGGTGCTGCCACCGGGTGCACCAAGGGCTAGCCGCAACTGTCCGTTTTCGGTGACGATCGTTGGGGTCATGCTAGAGAGCGGTGTCTTGCCGGGAGCGATCGCATTGGCCTCGCCGCCCACTAATCCGTAGGCATTCGGTACTCCTGGTGCAATGGCAAAGTCATCCATTTCATCATTTAGCAAGATGCCCGTGCCAGGAACTACGACTCCAGAGCCAAACCCCCGATTCACCGTGAAGGTTAGACTAACGGCATTACGTTCAGGATCCACAACTGTTAAATGAGTGGTTTCCGGAGATTCCTCTGCTAGTTGACGCAAGCGGGTGAGGTTGGGCATCTGCACTTGATTGGATGGAGTGGTAAAGCGAGGATTGATCGAGCGGCGGCGATAGGCTAAATACCCCGGACTGAGGAGAGCTGATACCGGCACAGAGACAAAATCAGGATCGCCTAGATATTGGGCACGATCAGCATACACTAGTCGCATCATCTCTGCTAACAGATGCAGTGTGTCAGGATGCCAGCGCCCCATCGCCTTCAAATCTGTATTGCCGACTATCCCCAACACTTGCAGCAAATGAACCCCACCGGATGAGGGAGGTGGCATGGAACAGACACGATAGCGCCGAAAGTTTCTACAGAGAGGGTCACGCCAAATAGCTCGGTAGGCCTGTAGGTCTGTCAGGGTGATCAGCCCTTGGTTAGCGGCCATGTCTTGGACGATCGCCCTTGCTAATTCTCCCTGATAGAAAGTCTGGGGGTCACGGCTGAGGAGGGTCAGCGATCGACCTAAATCCTTCTGCACTAGGATATCTCCAGGCTGATAGGGCTGACCATTACGCAAAAAAATAGCCTGGGCAGCAGGATTCAACAACTCTTGATGACGGGCGATCGCGGTAGCTAGCCGTGGTGTCACAGAGAAACCTTGGGCGGCAACTTGCGCCGCAGGCAGCACTAGCGTGGGCCATGGACGCTTGCCATAGCGCCGATGCACGGTATATAGCCCAGCGATCGTCCCTGGAACTGCAACAAGGCGATGTCCTCGTTGGGCGTAACTCGCCTGTGGCTTACCGCTGCTGTCTAGAAACATATTGCGACTAGCCTGTCGAGGTGCCCGTTCTCGAAAGTCCAGAGCAGCCATCTGCTGACGATCGTGCTGATAGATCAATAAAAAACCACCTCCGCCGATTCCCGCTGAAAATGGCTCCACGACAGAAATCATCAGGGCAGTTGCCACGGCTGCATCCACAGCATTGCCACCTGCTTTCAGCACAGCAACCCCAGCCTCGGTAGCAATTGGATGGGCAGAGACCACCATGCCGCCTTGACTCTGAGCCTGTTGGTTTTGAGCCTGTTGGTTCTGGACGATAGGAAGCTGGCGATTGCTCTGTGCTAGCACCCTACTCGATGTAACAACTGTCCACATTAGCAGTACTGCCGCCATGGCACTTAGGCCCCTGCTGACATCATGTACCCTCGCTCGGTTATTACCTGTCACAGTGCAACTCTCCTTGCTCTACCCAATGCAGAACACTCAGCAGACCACGCAACCATTTACGCTCATCATCAAACACTGACAGAATTGCCCCCCTCTCCCTTGACGAATCGCTTGTTGCCTACTTTACAATCTTTGACAGTATGTAAAGTAGAGTGATCAAGCACCCAATGGGTCGCTGCCTGTTCCATACTAAATTGATTCCACATCTTGGAGGATGAAGTTGTGAGTCCAGAAACCCTGCTCCAGCAGCCTACGATCGCGTCGCTGCCTCGATTGTCGTCAACCATGACTCCGGCAGAGTTTGACGATTACGTAATGACAACCTATGCTCGTTTTCCTGTGACACTGGTGCGAGGGGCAGGCTGCCGAGTTTGGGACACTGATGAGCGTGAGTATCTGGACTTTGTAGCCGGGATCGCTACCTGCACCCTAGGCCATGCCCACCCTGTAATGGTGCAGGCTGTAACCCAGCAAATACAGACCCTACACCACGTATCCAACCTGTTCTACATCCCAGCCCAAGGGGAACTTGCCCGCTGGTTGACGGAGCATTCCTGCGCTGATCGGGTGTTTTTCTGCAACTCTGGAGCTGAGGCCAATGAGGGTGCTCTAAAGCTAGCCCGCAAGTATGCTCATACTGTGTTGGGGATCCAGAATCCGATCGTGCTGACTGCCCACGCTAGCTTCCATGGACGCACCCTAGCAACGGTGACTGCTACCGGGCAGCCTAAATATCACAAGCATTTTGATCCTCTAATGCCGGGATTTCACTACATCCCCTATAACGACATTGCTGCGTTAGAGCAGACGATCGCAATGCTGGATAGCACTGAACGCCAAGTGGCTGCTATCATGCTGGAACCTCTACAGGGCGAGGGGGGTGTTCGTCCTGGAGATCGTGCCTACTTTCAGCACATTCGCCAACTATGCGACGATCGGGGCATTCTGCTGATTCTGGATGAAGTCCAAGTCGGCATGGGGCGCACAGGCCACTACTGGGGTTATGAAAACTTGGGCATTGAGCCAGATATCTTTACCAGTGCTAAGGGGCTAGGGGGCGGTATCCCCATTGGCGCAACCTTGGCTAAGCAGTTCTGCACCGTGTTCCAGCCCGGCGATCATGCTAGCACCTTTGGGGGCAATCCCTTTGCTTGCAGCGTTGCCCTGGCTGTTTGTCAAACCCTAGAGCAGCACCACATTCTTGACAATGTGCAGCAACGGGGTGAGCAACTTCGGGCTGGGCTACAGCAGCTTGCTGTCAGCTATCCCAACCTGATTGCTGAGGTACGGGGTTGGGGCCTCATTAATGGCATGGAGCTACGGGCAGATATTGACCTCACGTCTGCTCAGGTAGTAAAAGCTGCCATTGACCAAGGATTACTGCTTGTGCCTGCTGGCCCCAAGGTAGTGCGATTTGTGCCACCCCTGATCGTGACTGCCGATGAGGTATCGCATGCCCTACAGATTGTTGATCGTGTTTTGGCGCTTCTTGCCAACACAGTGGGTTAGTCTAGCTTTAGACCAATGGACTGAGCACCTATGAGTCTTCTAGTCGGTAGAGGTCTGCTAGTTGAGCAGGGGTGACTGTAGCCGTGGGGGCATCAAAAACGAGTCGTCCAGCCTGTAGCCCTAGGATGCGATCGCAATGGCTGAAGGCCAATTCTACAGAGTGCAGGCTCACGACCAAGGTTTTGCCATCAGTGATGGTCAAGTCTCGCAGTAAATCCATAACATCTCGACTACGCTCAGGATCCAAGCTAGATACAGGTTCATCCGCAAGGATGACCGAGGGATTTTGCACTAGCACACGGGCAATGGCTACCCGTTGTTGTTGCCCACCAGAGAGTTGATCAGTGCGGGCAAAGAGCTTGTCAGGAATGCCTACCCGCTGTAATGCTTTTGCAGCCGTTTCTACCTCTAGGGGATAGAGCAGCGACAGTGCTGCCTTCCAGGTAGGCCATCGTCCGAGATGTCCAGCATTGACGTTGTGGATTACGGCTAGGTTGTCCACCAAGTGGAATTGCTGGTAGATAGTGCCAATCTGACGTTGCACTCGCCGCAAGCGCTGAGCTGACAATTGACCAAGAGGTTGCCCCAGTGCCCACACTTCACCCGCTGTAGGACGCAAGCTGCCATTTAGTAGCCGCAGTAACGTACTCTTGCCTGCACCACTAGAACCGACGATCGCCACCCGTTCTCCTGCATGGATGCTTAGATTCAGATGGTCGATCGCCAGTTGTGTGCCAAATCGTTGACATACTTGCCGCAGCTCAAAAACTGGAGAGTCTCCGCTCACTTGATCTTGCCGATAGCCTGTCCAATCGCTTCAATCTGCTGATAATTCTGATTCTCAGTCTTGATAAACTTTTTTGCTCCAAACAATTCTAAGATTTCCTTATGCTCTGGATTGCCAGCATCTAGCTTGAGCAGGGCTGCCTGTACCTTGGCAGGGAAATCATCTCCGTAGCGCTGCTTCACTTGCGGATTAATCACCCAGTGATAGTCGTAGTACGCAGGAGTACGCCAAATGACCGAGACCTTGCTGGTATCAACTTCGCCTGCAGCCACTCGCTTTTTCCAGACTTGCTCGTTCAGCACACCAACTTCATAGGTTCCAGCCTCTACTAGCTTAATCGTAGCGTCATGGTTCTGGGAAAATCCTGGTTGGCCCTTAAAATCTGCCAACGTTACCCCAGCCTCTTGCAGAAAATACTGGGGCATCAAGCGTCCAGAGGTGGAAGATTCGCTCCCAAAAGTAAAGGTACGTCCTTTCAATACTTGCAACCCCTTGAGGTCAGTAATAGGCTGCAAACCTGCGGATTTGTTAGCAATAAACACGCTGTGAAAATCAGCATCGATGTCG
>JANWZG010000248.1 GCA_025054735.1 Cyanobacteriota bacterium
TCATGGGTTTCTATACTCCCACTGCTGGGGAGATTAAAGTTAATAACCAATCAGTTGCCATCCATAGCCCTCGTGATGCTCAACACTATGGAATCGGCATGGTTTATCAGCATTTCACCTCAGTGCCTGCTATGACTGTGGCTGAAAACCTAGTGCTATCCCGCTATAGCAACAAAAACCTGATCAACTGGAAACAGGAAATGGAAGAACTCAAAGCGTTCATGGACACAGCCCCCTTCCATGTGCCCTTGGATGCCATGATCTCTCAATTGGCAGCAGGTCAGAAGCAAAAGCTGGAAATCCTGAAACAGCTATACCTTAAGAGCAAGATTCTGATTTTAGATGAACCTACATCCGTGTTAACTCCAGGTGAGGCAGATGAAGTATTGGGGTTGGTGCGAGAGCAAGTCACAGCGGGCATGATCAGCGTGTTGATGATCAGCCACAAGTTTCGTGAGATTACAGCCTTTGCCGATGAAATTACTGTGCTCCGCAAGGGTAAGTTTGCGGGTAGCGGTCTAATCAAAGACCTCACAGTTGCCGACATGGCAGAGATGATGATGGGCGAAAAGCGCGAACCCCAAAAAGTAGAGAAAGCCGAGTACGCTGAGGCTATTCCTGTGTTGCAACTTCAAGGGATTCGAGCCAATAAGGACAATGGTTTTGAGGGGGTTAAGGGTGTTAACTTGACGGTTCATAAGGGTGAAATTGTAGGCATTGCTGGTATTTCTGGCAATGGCCAACGCGAATTGGTAGAAGTCTTGGCTGGTCAACGCCCTGCTACTGGCGGCAAAATCTTGGTGAATGGTGAGCCTTATTCAGCTACTCGTGCAGAGATTGATAAACACCGAGTGTTTTTACTGCCAGAGGAGCCACTGCGTAATGCCTGTGTACCTCACATGAGTGTGGCAGAGAATTTGGCCTTTAGAACCTTCGATCGCCCTCCGCAGTCAAAAGGTTTCTTCCTAGTGTTCAAAGCTATTCGGGATGCTGCCCAGAGATTGATTAACACCTTTAAAATTAAGACGCCATCACCTGATACGCCAGTGGGCAATCTTTCGGGTGGTAACATCCAACGGACAGTCTTGGCACGGGAGCTACACGCTGACCACATCAATCTCCTAATTGTGGCAAACCCTTGCTTTGGCCTAGATTTTGCGGCAGTCGATTATGTTCATGGTGAGATTCTGGCAGCACGGAACCGGGGGGTGGCAGTACTGCTAGTCAGTGAGGACTTAGATGAGCTACTGAAGTTGGCTGATCGTCTGTTGGTAATCAGCGAAGGGGAGTTTGTCTATGAAAAGCCGATCGCTGAAGCTGCTGCGGACATTGCTACAATCGGTCAAAAAATGGCTGGTCATCACTAGGCTGGGTGTATGGCGCTGGTGTGTAGTGCTAGGGCTTTCTCTCCCCAATCGACTCTAATGGCTACGATCGCCTTAGTGTCATCAGCCGAAACAGCAGAAATTGAGTGGGTTGCTCCTTAAAGTTGTTGTCGCTCACCAGTACTAGACTGCGGGAGCCGTCAGGAAAGTAGGGGCCAAGGGTCATGCCTTCTAGATTAGTGACGGGAATGCCTAGCTCCCCCAGATTCAGAACTAGCTGCTTCAGGATGGGTTGTAGATTACTAACGTTACCCTTGAGACTAGTAATAGTAGAAACATCAGTGGCAGCACCAGTGGAAATCTGGAATAGGCGAGCACCAAATCCTTTGAGGCCGATGGATCGCTCTAAGCTCAAAAAATGTCCACTTTGATCCAGAGCAATTAACTCTGTCAGACCGTTCATGAGACTCCATGATTCACCTCGATCCATCGGGTACAAGTGCTCAGAAATCAGTATTGGCGGCCCATCTTGAATGAGGTAATGCAGCAACCGATTTTTAATCATGCCTTTATCGCTGTCGAGACCCTCATTGTCTTGGTCTTGAACAAGGGCATATTCGGTGGCGGTAAACAGGCGGAAAGGTTCTTGCAACACAGGGCTGTTACCAACGATCGGCGTGACTGTTAGGGCCTCAAATCCAGCATTGTTTTCCACACCTTTGGCAGGTTGTCCCTCCGTTGGTGGTAGATACTTACTGGGCAGAGGCAAATTCCGTTTCCACTTCCCCGTTATCAAATCAAACTCGCCAACAAAGGGCGCAACACCAATCGCGCTGTTACCCTCGCTGGCAATGTAAACAGACTGTTGGGGAGAGAGTGCTATACCTTCTGGATTGATAGTATCTACGGCATAGGGCTGACCGTCCGCTGTCAACAGTGGCGTAGAGCCTTCGATTTGTATGGTGGCAATTGTTGGCTTGGTGGTTACCGATCCTAGCGTTAGTTTCAGGGTGTAGAACCGAGCAGGAGCATATAATCCAGAATCATCACTAAGGGCATAGAAGCGATCGCGCTGACGATCGTAGGTAAGTCCTGACAGTCCACCCACAGGTGCGCCATTGAATGCCTGCGGTGGCAGGTCATAGCTACTCAAAAACTCTAGGGTAATAGGCAAAAAGATACGCTGCTCTGCCCGCAGTTGGGGTACAGTACAGCCTGACATCAGCCCGATTACCAGCACCATCACACCGACCCAGACCAATCGACTGACCCAGACCAATCGACCTAGACGTTCCATAACCTTCATGATCAACTTTCTACATCATCAGGTCTAAGGATAACGCTGGCATAGTGATAAGGAGATAGGTAAACTTGCGCTAGGTGCTGGATTTCTTCCGGGGTAAAGGAGCGCACCTGGTCAGGATAGGTGAGGGCAATGTCAGCCGTAGCAATTGTGCTGTAAAAACCATACAGTCCTGCAAGTTGGGCAGGTGATTCGGTAGAAAACGCATAATCATTGCACAGCAGCCGTTGGCAGCGAGTTAGCTCGGCCATCGTTGGGGGACAGGACTGTAGAGTTGACAATCGATCGCAAATAATTGCTTCCACCCGATCTAGGTTTTTGGGTGGTAACCAAGCCGTAATCGTGAACAGGCTGGAGTAGCGTTGAAGCGAGAAGTTACTGCTAATGCCATCGACTAAACCTCGATCTTCTCGTAACTCTTGGGTAAGACGGGCACAGCGACCATCGGTCAAGAGTGCTGAGAGTAAATCTAGGCCATAACCTAGCCGAAATTGTTGCAGTAGGGGATCATTGGGATCAATACCGGGACAACGCCAAGCCATCATCAACCGAGCCTGACTCAGGCGGGGTAACACCAGTTCTTGACGCTGAACAGTTACGAAGTCTAAATCGGGGTTTAGTAATGGCCGTGGACAGCTAACTACAGCAGGAAACTCTTGAAAGTGATGCTCTACTAATTCCAGTGCTGTGCAATAGTCAATGCCGCCTGTAATGACGACGGTCATATTGTGGGGTTGATAGTGTGCTTGGTGAAACTGCTGCATGTCTTGGGAAGAAATGCCCATTAGTGATTCTGGTGTGCCTAGGATTGATCGACGATAGGGATGATGGGGATAAATTGTTTCCATAAGGGTTTGAAACCCAAGCCAGTCTGGATCGTCTTGGGCTTGCCGCAATTCCTCTAACACTACTTGCCTCTCTGGATAGAACTCACGCTCTGGAATTGCCGCCTTTGTCAGCAACTCTGCTAAGTAGGGTAAGGTTGCTGCTATCTGATCCTGGGCAGTCATTACATAAAAGTGGGCATAGTCATGACTAGTAGCCGCATTGCTAGTGCCGCCCCGACTTTCAATTGCATGGTCAAACTCACCGGGTGCAATCCGATCGCTGCCCTTAAACACCATGTGCTCTAAAAAATGGGCAATACCCATCCATTGATCTGGTTCTAGGACAGCACCAGCCCTCACCCAAACATCAACGACAGCAACTGGTGTAGCAGAGATTTCTTGATGAACGATCGTTAGCCCATTGGCAAGGCGGGTGGTTGTCAGCTTAGGTGGAGAAGACAAGAGTAGCAATGGTAATAGCCTTGGAAAGAAAAGGATTTCACCAGAGTAGCGTATCCTGGGAAAAATTGTGTTGTGAAATACACTCCTTTAGAACAAACTCAGAGCAAAGTTAAGTTACGTAGTGGTGATCAAGAACTAATGATTAAGAGGGGTCGAGGGGACATTACCCCCTCGTAGGGGACGAACCCCACACCCCCTTCCCAGAAAATCATTAGCTGTTTAGAACGATCAGTTACGCCAAGCTGAAACCTATTCCAACACGATTGGGTTGTTATCATTCCCTGACTATGCCGCCATTACTGTCCATGCTACGTAGTCGTCACCTATGGCGCATCGCTGTGCAACTACTATTCTTGGGTGTAATCATCGCGATCACTACCTATTTTGGATCTAACCTAAGCAGCAATCTACGAGAGAAAGGAATTCCGTTCGGCTTTGATTTCCTAACATCCCAAGCAAGTTTTGACATTGCCGAAAGTTTGATTCCCTTTCGATCATCCGATAGCTATGCCTATGCTCTGCTTGTAGGGTTACTGAATACGCTGCAAGTGTCAGTAGTTGGCATTATCTTGGCCACGATCGTTGGTGTTTTCGGTGGCATAGCCCGATTAGCAGACAACTGGCTGATTCGACAGATGGCTCTAGTTTACGTAGAAGTATTTCGCAATACGCCACTGCTCTTGCAACTATTCTTTTGGTACTTTGCCGTGTTCTTCAACCTGCCGACTGTGGAAGCACCAACTCAGGTTCTGGGCATCCTGAGCCTGAGCAAAGCAGGAATTATGCTGCCTGGGAATGTGCAATTGTCAGCAGAATTTTCTGCCTTGGTATTTGGGCTAGCCTTGTCTACGGCTGCATTTATCGCTGAAATTGTGCGTGGTAGCATTCAAGCTGTACCGATTGGACAATGGGAAGCGGCACGATCGCTGGGACTCAAGCCTTTACAAGTGCTGCGACTAGTGATTTTTCCTCAAGCTTTGCGCATCATTATCCCTCCGCTCACAGGGCAATATCTGAACCTGGTGAAAAACTCTAGCTTGGCTGTCGCTGTTGGGTACCGGGATATTTATTCTGTGTCAGCTACGATGGAAAATCAAACTGGGCGAGCCGTCGAAGCCATGATTTTCATCATGACTGTGTACCTGACGATTAGTCTGGCAATCGCCCTGGTAACTAACTGGTACAACCAGCGAGTGCAGTTAGTAGAGCGCTGAGCTGGAAGCTAGGTCATTACCTCCCCTTAGGAGGAACTAAAATTTTGTCCTGAGGTTCGTCATGTCTATAGTATGATAGTAGATCGCGTCGCAAGCTGTTTGCTGATGTTATCTATCGCGTTTGAGGGTACGTTATGCCTAAACTAAAAACCCGTAAGTCGGCTGCCAAGCGATTTCGTGTTACTGGCAGTGGCAAAATAGTCCACCGTAAGTCAAATCGGAACCACTTACTCCAACACAAACCCACTGCTCGCAAGAACCGTCTCTCAAAAATGGCAGTCGTGCATGAGCGAGACGAAGAGAATGTGCGGCTGATGATGCCCTATCTCTAGTTAGGATGAGCCTTTAGCTTGTTGACGCTTAAATCATGAGCACCTAGATGACAACTGACGAATATTGACAACGTTTGACCTATGACTAGAGTAAAGCGCGGTAATGTTGCTCGTAAGCGCCGCAAAAAGATTCTAAAGCTGGCAAAGGGCTTCCGAGGTTCTCACTCCCGCCTATTTCGGACGGCTAACCAGCAAGTCATGAAGGCCCTTCGCAGTGCCTATCGCGATCGCCGCAAGCGCAAGCGCGACTTTCGCAGGCTGTGGATTGCCCGGATTAATGCTGCTGCTCGTCAACATGGTACGACCTATAGCAAGTTGACTGGAAACTTGAAAAAAGTTAACGTACAACTGAACCGTAAGATGTTGGCCCAGATGGCTGTTCTAGATCCCACTAGCTTTAGCCAAGTTGTAGAGCTAGCAACTAGTGCCAAAGCACCATGAGTTGACTGGCTACATTAGCTTCCTGCGATCGCCGCTTGGTGGCACAATGACCACAGAAAGCGTGAGCAAAC
>JANWZG010000249.1 GCA_025054735.1 Cyanobacteriota bacterium
CTGGGATTAAGACAATCGCTAGCTACACGGCTGTTAAGACCTTGGCGGAGGTAGGTGACCCTAGTTACTATGTGGAAGCTGCTGCTCTGCGGGCTGTGGGTACGATCGCTGCTACCGTCACTAGTCAAGAAAAATCGGCGATCGCGCTGCTCAAAACAGCCCTAGAAAACCGCTCCGGTTGGAACGAAATTGTGCGGTCTGGAGCCATTGGTGGCCTTAGTCAGCTCAAAACCTCAGTTGCTGCCCTAGACCTAATTCTCGACTACACAGAGCTAGGTGTACCCCAACCCTTACGTCTTGCTGCCATTCGTGCCTTGGGCGCTATTTCTCCAGGTCAGGCCGCACCTGATGTTACCCGCATTCTAGATCGGCTGCAACTGCTTGCCCGTGAAACTTTCTTCCTCACCCAAGTTGCTGTTTGCTCCGCTCTGGGACAAATGGAAACCACCCGTGCGATCGGCATTCTCCAAAGCCTTGCTGACCAAACTCCCGATGGCCGAGTTCGTCGCCTTGCTGAAGAAGCCATCCAGTCTGTGCAACGCCAGGCAGGATCTGACAAAGCCGTGAAACAGTTGCGAGAAGAGTTAGAGGAGCTGAAGCAGGCCAACCAAGAGCTGAGGAGTCGGTTAGCTGCTCTGGAAGCAAAAACAGCCTCAACCCCCAACCAGTCCTGAGATAGAGTTCTCGTCAACAACCTGCCATCGGTTTCAGCTCTGCGCCCGTTAATAGAATTAATTTGCAATAAATTTCTTAATTTGCTTAAGAAATTTGTCAGTTGCCTCTACAATAAGCATGTTTACTGTTGATCAGCGCCAACTGATCTTGTCTTGACCAATCGACATTAATTAGATATCTCCTATGAACTCTTACATCCTTATGTTCAAGGGTGCTGCGTGGGCACTCTGTGGCTTTTCAATCGCGATTCTTTTGCAAGCTAGATATGCTACTGCTGAAACTAGTTCTCAACAGACTGACACACAACTAACCAGCCGACCCAACCTCTCTCCACCCACTGCCTTGCCCCTTCCGAGTTCTCCAATTCCCACCCTCCAAGACTATCAGGCGGCTATATCAGGCTCTGAGAGCCGTCCTGCCACAACTCTACAGGAATGGCGATCGCAGATTGATGCGGTCACAGTACAGGTCACTAAGATTAGCGTCCAGCGCAACAACCAAGAGCTAGAAATTACCCTAGACACCGCTGACAATAAACCCCTGACAGTGGATGCTTCTAAATTTCGGGCAGAGGGCAACGACTTGATCGCAGATATTCCCAACGCGGTGTTAGCCCTACCCGATGGTCAAACCTTCAGGGTAGAGAACCCCGCCGACGACATCGCCAGAGTTGTAGTCACCCAGATGATGGGTAATCGCATTCAGATTGTGGTGACAGGTAAGAGTGGGCTACCAACCTCAGAGGTTGTTCTCAAGACGGGAGGCTTGGCCTATAGTTTGAATGCAGACATTGCTGACGCTGGAGAAGCGCTGCCAGAGGAGGAAATCACCATTACGGGCACGCGCACTCCCCGGCCAGTACGCCTGACACCTGGATCTATTAGTGTGATTGATGCTGAAACCATTGATCAACAGCTAGTCAGGGATCTGCGGGATTTGGTGCGCTACGAACCCAACGTGTCTGTGGGTAATAACCGTCGCTATGGACTGCAAGATATTAACATCCGGGGCTTGGGCGGCAACCGGGTTCTCATCCTCAATGACGGCGTTCGTGTGCCCAATCAGTTCCAATTTGGCACGCCGTCCCTAGGAAGGGATTACGTCGATATTGAGAGCCTGCAACGGTTAGAAATCATTCGTGGGCCTGCCTCTGCTCTCTACGGCAGTGATGCCTTGGGGGGAGTAGTCAACTTCCGCACGGTTGAGCCATCTGATTTACTCGATCGCTTCCAACGCAATAGCATCAGCAGTTTGTCTGTCAATCTCGAAACTGTGGATGGGAGTTGGGTCAATACTGGTATCACCGCTTTCCGGGTGGGAGCGATAGAGGGGCTGTTGAACTTTACGCGCCGAGATGGGCAAGAATCCCGTGTGCCAGTGGGCAACGAGTTTGTAGACGATCGGTTCAGCGGGCGTAACAACCTGTTAGGCAAGCTAATCTATCGGTTTGATCAAACCAGTTCCTTGCAGTTTACGACCGAAGCATTCAGAACTGACGATGATTTCACCGTTGCTCCCATCACAGCGGCGAATCTGTTGGGGCCAGCAGGTTTTCAAGGCCGAGATGAAACTCTGAGAGCAACGACCTATCGTGATCGCTTTAGCCTAGGCTACGTGTTTGACGATCCTAAAAGCCAGGGATTTCTCAGTGGTGCCCGCATCCAGGTTTACTACCAAAGTGCTGGGGTGAATGAGTCACGTGTCCAAGACTTCTTGCGGACTGGGGCAGGGGTCGATCGTCGTCGCCTCCGGAATCTGAACAATAGCTTCATCGATCGGGTTGTTGGGGGTGAAGTACAACTCCAAAGTACGTTTAATCTTGGTACTGTCGCTAATCGTCTCACCTATGGATTCGATATTTCTAGCACGCGCAACGAACGGGTGCGAAACGGGCTAGAAACTCAGTTTAATGCAGCGGGCAACCCTATCCTGACTACTAATGTCATTGGTCCTGACAACTTTCCCGTCAAGGACTTTCCCGACTCTGATACCTTTCGGCTTGGCATCTACTTGCAAAATGAGATTACCCTGAGTGATACCCTCACGCTGATTCCAGGTCTCCGGTTTGACTATTACAACCTAGATGCCCAGATTGATGCCCTCTACTTGCGCAACTCTCCCGACGTAGTTGCATCTGATTTTAGTGACTCTGCCCTATCGCCCAACCTAGGTATTGTGTGGCAAGCCTCTCCAGAGATTACGATCGTAGGTCGCTATGCCCGTGGGTTTCGATCGCCCCTCTACAGCGAAATCAACTCTGGTTTTACTAACCTTGCTAGTCCCTTCTTCCGCTATAAAACCCTCTCTAACCCCAATCTGCGCCCCGAAACTAGCGATACCTTTGAACTGGGGGTGCGGGGCAGGTTTCCCCAAGGCAGCTTCAGCCTCACTGGCTTCTACAGCAGCTATAACAACTTTATTGAAACGTTCGCGGCGGCGGGCACAACCTTCATTGGCGGCAACCTTGTGAATTTATTCCAGTCTCAAAATATTGGCCAAGCTCGTACCTACGGCCTAGAGTTTGGGGGGGAATATCGCTTTAGTCCAGAACCCCATGGCTTTAGCCTGCTGGCTAGCTTGGGCTGGACTGTAGGAGATGACCTAATCAGGAACCAACCCCTAGAGAGTGTTGACCCCTTACGGGCAGTAATAGGGTTGCGCTACCGTGCTCCAGAAAACCTGTGGGGGGCAGAGTTGATTACCTCCTTCGTGGCTGATCCTCGGTTACGCAGCGATCGTCCCCCAGGCTCCTACACACCATCAGGCTATACCGTTTTAGATTTAGTAGGCTACTACAACATTACGCCCTTACTGACCTTGAACGTAGGGATATTCAATCTGCTGAATAGCCAATATTTCCTCTATTCCGATGTGCGTCCTCTGCTCAATTCCCCCACACCAGCGGATATTAGCCGCTTTGCCCAACCCAGCATTAGCCTGCGGGCAGGACTAACTTGGCGATTTTGAAGTAACTAATAGGCATGGGGTGCATATCATCCCATGCGTGACCATTAAGCCACACCTGTAACTGACGCTAAGACTGAGGAAAAATCCATGACCACGCAACTGCAACCTGTGAAATTCCTAGTGATTAGTTTGCTGCTCAGTTGGTTGACGATCGCGTGTAGCCAACCCGTCAGCCAGTCACCAGCCTCACCAGACTCGTCATCCCCGGCAGCCCAAGCTTCTTCCCCTGAGACCACTGCCTCTCCCACTGCCCCAGCCGCAGAAATCTCCAGGGTAGTTGCCCTAACTTCCCTTTCTGCTGATATCATCCACCGCTTGGATAGCACCAAGTTGGTGGGCATCTCTGGCAGTCGCTTGTTGGCCAAAAATCCAGCCATGAAGGATATTCCCCGTGTCAGCGAAGGACAAACTCCACCCAGTCTGGAGAAAATTGTGGCCCTAAAGCCAGATTTGGTTATCGGGGCAGCCGGGTTCCATGACCAAATCTTAGCCAAGCTAAAGGAACTGGGAATCCGTACCCTCACGACGGAAGTTAGGGATTGGCAAGCCCTGCAAACCCTCACCCGCGACTTGGCCAGAGCAATTCAAGCTGATCCAGAACCGCTGCTTAACGCCTACCAAACCTTCTTGTCTAGCAAGCCTACCAACGCTGGGTCTACGCTGGTGTTAGTCAGTGCCCAACCCATCCTGTCTCCCAATAAAACCAGTTGGGCTGGTGACTTGTTGACCCAGTTTCAAATCAAGAATCTAGCTGCTGACCTGCAAGGACAAAGCCCTCAGCGGGGTTATGTGACCCTCTCTCCAGAGAAGGTGCTAGAGGCTAATCCGGAAGTGCTGATTTTGGTGGATGTGGGGGATGGCACCGTGGAAAAACTCAAAGCGGCTCCCTTCTGGAAGCAGTTACGGGCAGTAGCTAACGATCGCGTTTACGTCTTCGACTACTACGGTCTGGTCAACCCCGGCAGCATCGATGCAATTCAGAAGGCTTGCCAGCAATTACAGCAGGTCGCTACTGCTAAATCCTAGTCCTGGCCTAACTAAAAAAGAAGAGGGCAAGCGCCAACTTGCCCCAACCTTATCGACATTAATCGACCCCTCCATCATATGAAATCCAACCTGGTTTTGATCAGTAATGTGGCTCAAGATAGGTCTGACCATCTCTCTAGCAGACTGTCAGGGGGGTTGCCCAGCCAGTGGTGGCGGTGTCAGGGCCGGTTTTGACCACTATGAAATTTGACCACAAAGGCACGAAGAGCACGAAGATTTGTTTCAATCCCCCGCAGCATAGTGGTAGTTGCGAAACAGACCGTAGGGGCGCACGGCTGTGCGCCCTTGAAGTTTCTGTCCCCTTGCGGGGTGGTGGTTGTGAAACACCTGGGTGGCGATCGCCATCCAAGCGAGAAAACTCACTAGCCAAAGGTTGTGGCCAACATACTGTATCTCACTGAGATGAAAAACGCTATAAGCTGGAATTTATTCAACAACTTCAGCGAGGTGACCCCAATGTCTATCCGTTTAGAAGCTCTGTTTTGCTCTACAGTGCCACCAAACTATCGAGCCTAAACCTAGAGAAAAATTGGGAGTTGCTGAGTGGGTAAGCTGCTGGATTTCCTTGGGTCAAACCAACTTATAGAGCGACGACGATCGTCCTCAGTCCAATCTACCTTGGTCACAGCGGATCAAGTAATCAAAACAAGCAATCCATCCGTTCAGTAGAAGCTCGAATATCACGGATTGCTTCATCGGTTCGAGCTTGAGACTCTGGAGAATGCTGATTTGCTTGCTGTTACGGTTAATTTGTTCGCTGTTGCGACGGCTGACTTCTATTAAGTGGCGGCTGATAAGTGGCGGCTGACTTCAATCAAATCGGCAATGTCGGCTGAGGTTTTGTCAACCGCTTGCAATAGGGCACTGGCGGCTAGCCGCAGATTGATGATGTTGTCTTCGACAAGGTTCAGACGGGAGGAGAGGTCGTTGGCTTGGGTCATGGCAAGATCTCGTCCTGGTTGATCCCACCATAACTGATCGTCCCTCTCTTCCATAATGCAATCATTCCTTCCCCAAAAAAGCCCGATCGTCCTCCCAAGAGAGAAGAGCGATCGGGTGTGGTGTCACCAACCCAGAAAAGGATTGGGAGTTGGTGAGAGGATAAGACGCTGGGTTTCCTTACGTCAACCCAGCTTACACAATCGAACTGGTGGAAAAGGAACGATTGCTGCTACATTGTCATTAACTGAGATCATTGAAGAAATTATGCAGACCACTAAGCAAAAGGTTGA
>JANWZG010000250.1 GCA_025054735.1 Cyanobacteriota bacterium
ACACTAGTATAGTCCAAGTAAATAGATGCACCCATGAGGCGCTTGCGCCCTCCGGGAATGCTGGCATTCACAATCCCATGCTCAATCTGAACATCGGCCCCCAGGGTCTGTAGCCCGCGTACATGCAAATCCACTGGTCGAGCACCAATCGCACAGCCACCAGGCAGGGGGATTTGGGCTACACCTAACCGCGCCAGCACTGGGCCGATGATAAAGAAGCTAGCTCGGAGTTGGCTCACCAGTTCGTAAGGAGCCATAACATTTTGTAGGTGACGGGCATCAATATCCAACGTGTCACCATTATGCTCCAGGCGAATGCCGATCGCAGACAGAATCTCCCCCATGCGCTTTACATCCACCAAGGATGGAACGTTGCGAATGCGACAATCACCAGAGCAGAGTAAGGAGCCAGCCATGATAGCCAATGCAGAATTCTTAGCACCACTGATTTTCACTTCGCCACTCAGCGGCACCTTCCCATAAATTTCTAAAACAGACTGCTCCGAGCCAGCAACATAGCCAGAAGTTGCTGTTTTTTCTGACACACTAGTAATGGCTCTACCCTCCTAATACCTAACTAACCAATTGTGACGATTTCTAAACATTGTCATGATTAGACCCTAAATGCTTAGCTCTGTCAACGTCAAGTACTAGCTACATCACATCCGCCAACATTCATTTATTGCAGGTAGCGTTGCCAACAATCTACTAGAGAGCACTATGCATAACCGCAATCCAGGTCTCTGCATCCCGATTCTTGTCTCAGAATGGCATCTTCAATGGGGATCAGGCATGATAAAGTTGTGCACTTAGTTGACTGATAAATCTTCTTTGTAGTTGGGTTGAACAACGCAAGACCTAACGCCGTCTATGCTTTATTGGCTTACGCTTAGGAGTTTTGTCAGGCAACTAGGTTGAGCACTGGGAGTCCAAATCACTGAGTATAGAGCAATTGAAACCACGGCTAAGCAATTAGAGTTTGCCTTGGTGGTTAAAACTGGAGCCTATCCCCAGTGAGTGTGGATTCATCTTGAATTATGTGCGTGTGACCGTAATCTTAATCTCTAGGGCTTAGCTTAGTGCTATCAGCATTCTTTGACCTAGTTCCCTGCTGTCGTTTCTTCTCCACTAGTCATGGCTAAATTTCTCAGCGGCGCTGACATCCGACGAACGTTTTTAGAGTTTTATCAGGCAAAAGGACATAAGCTTCTGCCCAGTGCATCCCTGGTGCCCGATGATCCTACTGTACTGCTGACGATCGCGGGGATGCTACCCTTCAAGCCCATTTTTCTGGGACAGCGACAAGCTGAAGTGCCCCGTGCTACCACCTCACAAAAATGTATCCGTACTAATGACATCGAAAACGTCGGACGTACCAAGCGCCACCACACTTTCTTTGAAATGCTAGGCAACTTTAGCTTTGGGGATTACTTCAAATCCCAAGCGATCGCATGGGCCTGGGAACTTGCTACGGATGTGTTTGGTTTGTTACCAGAGCAGATTGTTGTTAGTGTCTTTGAAGAGGACGACGAAGCCTTTGACATTTGGCGCGATGAAATAGGCATTCCGGCCTCACGCATTAAGCGTATGGGTGCCGATGACAACTTCTGGGCCTCTGGCCCCACTGGTCCCTGTGGTCCATGCTCGGAGTTGTATTATGACTTTCACCCAGAACTAGGTGATGACACGATTGATCTAGAGGATGACAATCGCTTCATTGAGTTCTATAACCTGGTGTTCATGCAGTATAACCGGGATGCAGATGGCAACCTCACACCCCTAGCCGCAAAGAACATTGATACAGGCATGGGATTGGAGCGCATGGCTCAAATCCTTCAGCAGGTGCCTAACAACTACGAAACTGACCTGATTTTCCCCATTATCAAAACGGCGGCTGAACTGGCTGAGATTGACTATGCCCAAGCGGATGAGACAGCTAAGACATCCTTGAAGGTAATTGGGGATCACGTCCGTGCTGTGGTGCACATGATTGCAGACGGCATCACTGCTTCTAATCTGGGTCGAGGCTATATCCTGCGTCGTCTTATTCGGCGGGTAGTGCGCCATGGACGACTGCTAGGTATTGATCGTGAGTTCATTACTACGGTAGCTGAAACTGCGATCGCCCTCGCTGAAGACGTTTACCCCATTGTGCGAGAGCGGGAAATTGCCATCAAAACCGAATTGCAGCGGGAAGAATCTCAGTTTTTGAAGACGCTCGATCGGGGTGAGAAACTCTTGGCTGACGTAATAGCCAAGGTCTCTAAGACCGATGGGCAAATTTCGGGTCTAGATGCGTTCACCCTGTACGACACCTACGGTTTTCCACTGGAACTCACCCAAGAAATTGCGGCAGAGCATGGATTGACTGTAGATGTAGATGGCTTTGATGTAGAAATGGCGAAACAGCGCGATCGAGCACGGGCTGCCCATGAGACCATTGACCTCACAGTACAGGGCACTCTAGACAAACTTGCCGTTCAGTTCCAAAGCACCCAGTTTTTGGGGTACGACCAAACAGCAGTACAGACTAGGGTTATTGGGTTGCTAGTGGCAGGGCAGTTAGTCGAAGCAGCAAACGCAGGTGATAACGTGCAGGTGCTGTTAGAGAAGACTCCTTTCTATGCTGAATCAGGGGGACAAGTGGGCGATCGGGGCTACCTGATTGGCGCAGTAGAACACCAAACCACTGCTATACAAGAATTACCCCTAGTGGTTCGCATTGATGATGTTCAGAAAGAAGCAGGACTATTTGTCCACATAGGGCAAGTGGAACGTGGTACCCTCCGCATTGGAGAAGAAGTCTTTGCCCAAATCGACAACCAATTGCGCCGCCGCGCTCAGACCAACCATACCGCTACCCACCTCTTGCAAGCTGCCTTGAAAAAGATTGTGGATCCAGCGATTTCTCAAGCAGGATCATTGGTGGCCTTTGATCGGCTCCGATTTGACTTTAACTGTCCCCGTGCACTGACAACAGAGGAACTGCAACAAGTTGAAGCCCAAGTTAATGTATGGATTACCGAAGGCCATAGCGCCCAGGTAGCTGTAATGCCTATTGCTGAGGCCACTGCTAAGGGAGCGATCGCAATGTTTGGCGAAAAATATGGCAGTGAGGTGCGCGTGGTAGATTATCCTGGCGTATCTATGGAGCTTTGTGGGGGTACTCATGTAGCCAACACCGCCGAAATTGGTCTCTTCAAAATTATTAGCGAAGCAGGAATTTCTGCAGGTGTGCGCCGCATTGAAGCCGTTACTGGGCAGTCAGCACTAGATTACCTAAACCTACGTGATCGGGTAGTACGAGACTTGGGCGATCGCTTCAAGGCCAAACCAGAGGAACTGCCAGATCGTGTTGCTGCCCTGCAAGACGAACTCAAACAAGCCCAAAAACAACTTACTGCCCTCAAATCGGAGCTAGCTATTGCCAAGTCTGATAACCTGCTAGCTCAAGCGAAACCCGTAGGCAACTTCACTATTCTAGTGGCTCAGATGGAGGATGTTGATGCCCAAGCCCTACAAATTGCTGCTGAACGTTTGATGCACAAACTTGGTGATAGTGCAGTTATATTAGGATCCGTACCAGAACCGGGTAAAGTCAGTCTCGTGGCAGCGTTTAGTCCTGCGGCTATTCAGAAAGGATTGAATGCAGGCAAATTTGTGGGGACGATTGCCAAGATTTGTGGCGGTGGTGGTGGTGGCAGACCTAACCTTGCCCAGGCTGGAGGCCGAGACCCCAGCAAGTTACCCGCAGCCCTGACCAAAGCTGAGGCTGACCTATTAGCTGCCCTGAGCTAAGGCTACTTAATAAACAATTTATAAACAATTAGTGCCCCGCCAGCTTAACCATACCAATGCCACCGAAGTATAGCGCTAATACCGCTCCTCCTAGCAGGGACTGCGTAATTGGGTCAGTAGATGGTGTCAACACCGCCCCTAAGACTACTGCTCCCAAAACTACATAGCGCCAGCCAGACAACATCTGCTTTGAGGTAGCAATTCCAAGTACGCCCAGCAGTAGTTGCACGATCGGAATCTGAAACGCTAAGCCAGTACTAAACATTAACAACAATACAAACTCAAAGTAGCGATCAATCGACCATGCTTGCTCTACCACATCCGCACCATAGCTGATGAAAAAGCGCAACGCAGCAGGAATCAATGCGATGTAGGCAAACCCTAGACCTGCAACAAATAAAATACTGGAGCCAAACACAACTGGAGCTAGCAACCGTTGTTCCCGTCGCGTTAGACCTGGTAAAACGAACCGGATAATTTGGTACAGAATTACAGGACTTGCCAGTAAGATACCGCTATAGCCCGCTACCTTAAGCGATACGAAGAAAAATTCGCCAGGTGATAGCTGTAAAAACTTGACCCCCTGCGCTGGAGCCTCTAGCAATTGCACGATCGGCCTCACGGTTAAAAAACACAGTGCAATACCAATCACAACCGCGATCGCTGCGTAGAAAATTCGCTGACGCAGCTCTTCTAGATGCTCAAACAATGACATCTCCACATCGTTAGGTAATTCATCATCAGGATCACTACCCATCTGATCCGCACCAGACTCCAGCATAGGATCAGTCATCTCTCCTGGAAGGGGTTGACCATCGTTCACCTGATGATCATTAGCAACTGTAACTTGTTCAGTCACCTGCTCAGTGCTAGTGCTGTCATGTGAAGACGCATCTACGTCAGCAGAAACGGTCATAGGTTATGCTTAGATCCAAATATAACAACATTAAGTCACATAGCTTCCATTGTACCTGCCTAGCTGGAGACAGACAGATGACCCATGCAGATTTACCTTGACTACAGCGCCACCACCCCACCTCACTCAGAAGTTATTGCCCTCATGAGCCAGATTATGGCTGAGCAATGGGGTAACCCATCCAGCACTCATACCTGGGGAGAACGATCAGCTACCGTGGTTGAAAAGGCCAGAATGCAGGTCTCTAGCTTGTTAAATGTGCAATCAGACTCCATTGTGTTCACATCAGGGGGTACAGAAGCTAATAACCTTGCTGTGTTAGGGGTCGCCAGTCTATATGATCGGCCTCAACATATCATCACCTCTAGTGTGGAACATTCAGCCATTAGCAAGCCTATTGATCACTTAGAGCGTCAGGGCTGGCAAATCACCCGACTACCTGTGAACAGACTGGGACAAGTTGACCCTAGGGACTTTGAAAAGGCATTACGCCCTAATACTGTCCTAATCACAGTTATTTATGGACAAAGTGAAGTTGGTACGATCCAACCAATTTCAGAACTGGTATCGATTGTCCAACATTGGCGTACTCAGCACCACAGTGATGTGATCTTCCACACTGATGCTGTACAGGTTGCCGGACGCTTACCCCTCGACCTGCAGCACTTACCAGTAGACCTGCTATCCCTTTCCAGCCACAAATTCTATGGCCCCCAAGGTTGCGGAGCCTTGTATGTTCGTCCGGGCTTATCCCTTGTCCCTCTTCTACATGGAGGCGGTCAAGAGTTTCAACTACGCTCTGGAACTCAGGCAGTACCAGCCATAGCTGGATTTGGTTTAGCAGCAGAACTAGCAGCCCAGAATCTGTCTACAGAAGCGTCGCGGCTACAAAACTTACGAGATCAGTTGTTTGCAAACTTTGCCAGCCATCCTACCCTCATGCCCACAGGCGATCGTATCCATCGTCTTCCCCATCACGTCAGCTTCTGCCTCCGTCCTCACACTGACCTTCTAGAAACTGGGATCACGGGCAAAACAATTGCACACCAAATGAGTTTAGCTGGCATTGGTATCAGTAGCGGCTCCGCCTGCGATAGTGGTAAAACCATCCCTAGTCCTACTCTGCTAGCGATGGGGTTTAGCGAGTATCAGGCAAAAACAGGTATTCGCCTTACCTTGGGGCGTGACACTACAGCAGACGACATA
>JANWZG010000251.1 GCA_025054735.1 Cyanobacteriota bacterium
CTGCATCAGAACCCTCTAAACTGTGGGTGCCTACGACAGTATTGCAACGGATGGACAGTAGTTGCGATCGTCAACTTCACCTGATTAATTCCTTGGTAGAAGCTAATGAGGTGGAAATGTGGGGAGTTACGCTTCAACCACAAGTGATGGCTGTAAATACCCTGCTGAAGGAATTAGCCGATACTTGGGAGCCTATCTTGCCCGACTATCAGGCTAGCTTAGATTGTCAGCTTTCCTCTGATGCGCCGCTGGTCAAAGCTGACCCCAGTCAAATTTGGCGAGTGCTAGAAAATTTGTTGGCAAATGCCCTCAAACACAATCCACCAGGGGTTCATGTCACCTTAACAACCGCGATCGCCACTACTCCAGGCTATGTGCGCTGTGCCGTAGCTGACGATGGTGTTGGCATTGACCCCAGCCAAACTGCTAGCCTGTTTGAGCGCTATCGTCGGGGCACATCCATATCGCGGGTGCGGGGCCTGGGGTTAGGATTGTATCTCTGTCGGCAAATTGTGATAGCCCATGGTGGTGAAATTGGTGTGGAAACTAGTCTTGGTCATGGTGCAGAGTTCTGGTTTACGTTACCGATCGCTGGTTGAATAAGTAATGCCCTCAGATGGTGACAACCTCGCACTATGACTACCAATGATGATCTTGACCAATTCCTCAGCCAGTTTCAGTGGTCTGGCATCAAGTTAGGGTTAGCACGAGTTAAACGGCTGTTAGCAGATCTTGGCAATCCTCACCAACAGGTGCCAATCATTCATGTAGCCGGTACTAACGGCAAGGGGTCAGTCTGTGCCTATCTCTCTAGCATTCTGATAGCCGCAGGTTATCGAGTAGGGCGCTATACATCGCCCCATTTAGTGAGTTGGTGTGAGCGTATTTGTGTGAACAATACTGCCATTGCCCCAGAGCAGTTCCTGGCAGTGCTGCATCAAATCAAATCAGTCGTCATGTCTGAGGATGACCCCCCTAGCCAATTTGAGATGGTTACCGCTGCTGCCTGGTTATATTTTGTGCACCAAGGAGTGGATGTTGCTGTGGTGGAGGTAGGCTTAGGGGGACGCTTGGATGCTACTAATGTTTGCGATCGTCCCCTAGTGAGTGTAATTACTTCCATCAGCCGAGATCACGCCCACATTTTGGGGAACACCCTAGCTGCGATCGCTACAGAAAAAGCTGGCATTCTTAAACCACATTGTCCTGCGGTCATTGCTCCCCAAGCGCCTGATGTCGAAGCTGTTCTGCGTCAACGGCTAGCCGAGTTAGATTGTCCTGCTTGGTTTCCCTGGGATCAAGCCTCTGGCTTTAGGTTTCGGGTGACTGAGCAACAACCCCATGGCTGTTGGGTGACCTGTCAATTTCCCGCCAGTCCTGGGACTAGCAATAGCCATGACCATCACACTACTGCTGACGTTACCTTTCCCCTTGTGTTGCCGGGGTCGGTGCAACTAATCAACTCAGCCTTGGCGATCGCTGCCATTTATGTGCTACGGCAGCAGGGATGGCACGTTGATAATACAGCAATTGTCCAGGGTATGGCTACAACCTCGTGGCCAGGACGATTGCAATGGACGACTTATCACGGGCATCCTCTCTTACTAGACGGTGCCCACAACCCTGCTGGAATGGTAGCACTCCGCCAGTATGTAGATAGTGACCTGGGGTGGCAGCCAGCAGCCATCCATTGGGTAGTAGGCATGATGAAGCGCAAAGAGCACCACGATATGCTGCAAGCACTACTCAGAGCTGGCGATCGCCTTTACCTTGTCCCTGTTCCTGACGCTGGTACGGCTGACCCCACGGAATTGGTAACGCTGGCACACCAACTCTGCCCAGGTCTTCACCATGGCCAAGCCTATGCTGATGTATTTGCTGCCCTTGACCTAGCCTGCGCAACTGCCCAGCAAAACCCATCCAGTTTGGTCGTGCTCTGTGGCTCGCTCTATCTGTTAGGGCACTTTTTACGCCATAGCGATCGCTAAGCTAACACATAACCCCGTGATAACCCCTTGGTTCACAGTGTGGCCTTAAATTCGACCACAAGGTATTTGTAGCCGTAGCAAGGAGAATATATATTAGGAGGACTTTGGTAAAGCTATGTGAAGCACATAACTAAGAACTGATCTATGAACTTGGTTTTCACTGTGTCCCTTGAATAATTTTGCGATAAGCTGTCAGCTATCTTTTATTCATTCCACATGACCTCAGTTGGAGGTTGCCTATGGCAATCATTGCCCTGAAAGCTTGGTACTTGGAACATTACGAGCCGATCGCAGACCTAGAACAGCGTCCCTATGACCTACGCCTGAGTAAGAATAGCTTGCTCAAGTCGGGGCTGCGTGCTGATTTTCTCGACGATAGTGCTGATGTGAAGCAAAGTGCCTGGTTTCAGCGGTACCTAGAAGGAGAGACTGTGGAGTTTTACATCGAGGGCAGTGGGGGCTACAGCATTGCCAATATTGATCTCAGCAGCCATGAGATTTATTTCACCAAGCGGGATGTTATGGCTAACCTAGAGCCAACAATTTTTCTCTGTTATCAGACAGATTATCCAGAATCTAGCGCCATACTCCGATCGGAGTTGGAACAAATTCTAGATGACCTCAATACCAGATCTCGCCTACTCCTCACCCTAGAAGAATCCCATCGCCTTACTGATGCTCCTATCCGACTCAACAGCACCCTGATGCGAAAAATCCGCCAGAGTCTCCTGTTCATTGCAGATGGCACGCCTATCACCCTGTTTGAGGGCGATCCCCCCCAAATTATCCCAAGCCCCAAGGTCTGTGTAGAAGTGGGTTACGCCTTGCAATGCAAGCGAGCAGAGCAACTATTGCTCGTCCAGCAAGAGCGATCGGACATTCCTGGACAGTTCCCCTTTGACCTACCTAGTCATAGTCGTGTTGTGTTTAAGACCGCCAAAGAGTTGCACCGTCAACTTCCTCAACTTGTAGAAGCCCAATTGCAACGTTTTAACCTATTCTCCTAATCAACCGTAAGGACTAGTTGCTCAGATGACTATGTTGAAGACCCTTAGCCAGCTTGATTACCTATTGCGCGAAACCCTGCTCGGCCTCCGGCGTGGTGGATGGATGAATTGGGCGGCTGTCAGCACGGTTACTGTGCTGCTATTTCTGTTTGGGCTGGGACTCCAGGCTTCTTGGCAAATAGATGGGTTACTAGGACGCTTTGGCAGCCAGTTAGAGGTTTCTGTGTACTTAGACAGTGGTGTGCAAGCAAAGGTGCTGGTTCCGCTAGTCAACAATATACCTGGGGTAGTAGGCGTTACCACTACCTCTAAGGAAGAGGCCTGGAAAGCCCTGGTGAAAGATTTGGGCATGGCAGATATTCAGGGTGCTACTCAGCAGTTAAATGGCAATCCCTTGGTAGATGAGATGCGGGTAAAAGCCACTGACTCGCAACAAGTGCCACAGATTGCTGATCGGCTGCGCCAACTGCCCGGTGTTAACCACGTGCAATATGTTGATGAAGCTGTCCAGAAAATTGGAGAGTTGAAACAAGGCCTGACATGGCTTGGTACAGTAGTGACAATTGTACTGACCATGACAGCAATTGCCGTAATCACTACCACTATTCGCTTGATCGTTGTTGCTCGTCGCCGCGAAATTGAAATTATGCAACTTGTTGGTGCCACCCGCGATTGGATTTACCTCCCCTTTGTTGTGCAGGGCATGGTATTTGGAATTGTAGGTGGATTTCTAGCATGGGGAATGCTAGAGAGCTTGGGCTATGGCCTGAGTAAAACGCTTATCCAACAGCCTCAATTCATTCGCTTTCTGGCAGAGGGACTAGCTCTGAGCGATCGCGATCGCGTGCTTTTACCCCTGGTTCTACTGGGCTTTGGAGCCAGCGTTGGCTTAGCTGGCAGTCTATTGGCAGTACGTCGCTTTGCCCGCAGCTAGTCACTCGATAGCGCAGCTCTCACCCTAGCCCTCTCCTAACAGCTATCCATTCTGGAAATCTCCCTGAAAGTCTTTCCAAGAGACGATTGCAATTTTGCACTATCCGAACCTCAAGAATGGCAAAGGTTTAGGAGGATGTGCTTTTGTGACAATTTCTGAAAGCCTGGCCATGACTCGCTCTCCACTGTTGGGGGTTAATGAAAAGCTAAAGCTCCTATCTGACCAGGGTCTTAGCATGTTTTGCATAATGAATAGCAACTTGTGGGAGGGATTTGGGGTGAGGGCAAACGTGACATACACCCCTCCCAGCTCTGTCTTGGGTTGGAAATCGACTCACTCTGTAGGAATGTGACACTTAGTAAACAGAACCCAATCATTCCACGATCGTGAATCTATTTCGTTAGATAGGAAATGAAGCAAGGGATGAAACCACTGGCAAATATCCCTAAAGCTCACTAGTGATTCCAGCTAGTTCTGATGTCAATTTCTAAGATTAGAAAACCACAGAATTACTGCTGGCTGCGTCTCTAGACTGAGCTGATGTGGATTTCATGTCTGTTTCTTCCCATGCTTTTCCTGACTCAATGTTGATC
The DNA here is from genome assembly GCA_025054735.1 of Cyanobacteriota bacterium. Taxonomy (NCBI): domain Bacteria; kingdom Bacillati; phylum Cyanobacteriota; species Cyanobacteriota bacterium. The sequence goes on from JANWZG010000251.1 coordinate 4,523, forward strand.
ATTTCATGCCTACTGACCTGTGAATAGTAGGGCAATTTGATCGGAGTTTTAACCACCATTCAACCCTAGGAGGAAACTAGTATGAATAAATACTTCCAGTCAATCGCAACCATTTCTGTATTGTCAGTTGCAGCAGCTATGTCTATCGTCTCCGCTAGTGCTGTGTCAGCTCAAGAGGTCAGCACCAGTGCCAAGGGTCTGCAAGGTAGCTATGTCGGCGCAGGCATTTCTGCTGGAGTTACCAGTGGTGGACAAGGCAATGATGGCGCTGCCTTTGGTGGCAATGTCCAAGGTCGTTATGCCTTTTCTGAAGCACCTGTTTCTCTGCGCGGTGCCGTGCTGTTTACTGACAAGAGTGTGGCTCTGATGCCGATCGTCACCTATGACCTGCCAGTCGCCCCAAAAACCAACCTGTATGCTGGAGGTGGTTATTCCTTTGTGACTAACCAAAATGCCGCAACTCCCCTAGGTAATCAGAATGCTGTTGTGCTTACCGCTGGCGTAGAATCAGAGATCGCCCGGAATGTTGTTGCCTACGGCGATGTCAAGTATGGCATCAACGCCTTTAAGGGCAGCAATGCCTCTGCTGCTAGCATCCAAGTTGGTGTAGGCTATCGGTTCTAGGGGCTAGTAACTGGGTGTCAGGTCAACTGCTAATGTTCTGACACCCAAAGCTAGGCTTTAGCCAGGAGGCCACTGCATCTGCCGTCCACCCAGGATGTGCAGATGTAAGTGGTAAACCGTCTGCCCACCATCGGGGCCGCAGTTAATCACAACACGATAGCCATTGGCGAGTCCTTCCTGCTCAGCCACACGCTTTACGGTTAACAGCAGGTGTCCCATAAGGGCATGATCCTTGGACTCAACATCAGCTAGCTTGGCGATCGGTTCCTTGGGAATCACCAAAATATGCACAGGGGCTTGGGGCTGGATGTCGCGAAATGCCAAACAGAGATTGTCTTCATACACAATATCCGCAGGAATCTCACGGCGGATAATTTTACTAAAAATGGTTTCAGTGCTGTTACTCATCAGCGTCACGTTCGCATTAGGTTCACCCATAACTATGGCATGAGTTGGGGTACGATGCCTTCTCGAAAATGGATTTTGACCAGGTGCTGAAAAGACACCAGTGCCTGCTGATGGCGCTCCCCCACCACCCATGGGCGTTGTTTCCTGCAAGAGGAGTTACGGGCTAGAGAGGCATGGTTTCAGGTACCACACCAAAACGCACCCTGATCACTCACGATCACATCTGCAACTGGTCTGAGGATAACGCTAGATTGCGCAACGAGAAGCCTCACCTTCTGGATCGACGAATCAGTGCTGGAGAAGTG